>NZ_JABURJ010000010.1 GCF_014762745.1 Kangiella sp. | reverse complement strand
ATCAATTAAAACAATGGGTTAAAGACGAAATGGGCTAGTTATCTGGATCAGCCCCTAATTTTTTATACTTGTTATGAAGATAGCAGCCGTCATAAGATTAAATTAGAAGAAAAAGACAGAAAGGATCTAAAAGATAGTTTCGTTAACTGGTTTAACCGGGAATTTATAGAACCACATGTTAGCGTTTTTTCTGGTGAGTTTAACGATCCAATGCAGCTATTATTTAGGTACTTGGACTGTGTTTCAGGTACAGAACAGTTAAACAAATATCTGTATGGGTTACTTATAGAGAACGACAATTATCTTCTTTCTTTCATCACTCACTTTCCTTTGAGAAATGATAGAGATTATATTTTAAGTTTGGAAAAGTTATTGTCAAAATCTTATATTTGTAAGTTAATGGAAAAATGCAGAGCGAGCACAAATAGTGGGATAAGCCGTTGGTTCAGAGAGTTGCAAGTACTTCTAGGTGAAGATTATTGCTCAGAAATTGTAAAGGAGCTTTGATCTTAATATCTCCTTCGTTTGAAATTAATGGTGTCAGAGTAAATTAAATCCTCATCTTGGACTTACCGTGGACTTACAAAATCCCAGCCAACAAAAAAGGCTTACAGATTTCTCTGTAAGCCTTTCTTTTATATGGTATATGGGTGGACTTGATCTAATGTTCTAACTGATTGTTAAACAAGGATTCTCTGGTTCAATAAACCTTAGCTACTACCATGCGTACTACCATTTTCCCCCGCTTGCAGTCACCATAAAAAAAGTTTCCGGGGTGGTGTCTTTGTCTGGTTAAATGCTTTTAGGTTCTTCCTGGTTTATTGGTTATGAGGGTGCGCGGCTTCGCGTGGTTTTGATTGTGTGTGGCTTTTTGGTGGTGTTCAGCATCAGCACCCCCTACCAGCTACAAAGGCTTAAAACGTCATTTTCAAATTTTGCGGATAAAAAAATAACACTTGGGGCGCGGTGTCCGTTCTGAATGGCTCAAGGTTTCGCACCACCCCCTACCCATTCAAAAGCTATTTTCTGAAATGCCCGCGCAAAAAAACGATTTGTGGCGCGCTCTAGGGAAAAGGTGTGAAAAGTCAGTAAACGCCCCCCTGTTATTGTTTGTTTAATCAACTAAAGGGCTAATGCTTTATTGAGTGTATGGTTAATATAAAGGAATACAGTTTCTGTATAGATAAAAGCCCCAATTTAGTACAGTTTCTGTATTAAGTTAGTACAGTTTCTGTATAGATAGGCGGGCTTTCTATACATATTCTGTATTAAGTTTAGCCATTGCTATACAGATTCTGTATTGGGGTTTCTATTTTTTCTTGAATAACATTGAGGGGGTGCGGGTAGGCTGGCAATCTAGCTTACCGCTACATTCATCAATAGCCAGCCATGTTACCGCGTACAGTGAACACCTACCCGTATAACCTTTTCTGGTTTCCTCAATCCAGCCTTTTTCTATTAACCCGCGTCTAGCTTTATTCAAGGTGGTAGGGGAGTGCCAGCCACGCCTTTTCATATCAGACCAAGTACAAGATAAATCACCATTATTCTTGCCGTTGTATTGTCTGAATAGCTGAAACAATAGCTTAATTTCAATGGGGTCTAGTATGTCGATTTCTGGCGAATGTGCTATATGCCAGGGATAACCAACAAAGCGCCCCTTTACTTTTTGTGCTCTGTTACCCACAGCAAGCCCTAAGCCTTACTAAATAGCGGGGTAGCGTTTCGCTGTTTGCGCCAGGTGTCGATCAGCTTTTTTGCCGTTTTTATGCTGGCTTCATCACTGAGCCTGTATCTAACAAACTGCGTGGGCGTTCCTACTCTACAAGTCACAGTTTCCCTTTCACCACCAATAATCAATTTATGATGATTTCTAAACATACTGATCATGGAGTGTAGGGCGGTTTCACCATAAAGTCCGTTGGCTTCCAGTGTGTTTAAACCATTAGTGCCAGCATTGAGTAAAGCCAGTAAGCAGGTTTCTTGCTTGGTGGCTGGTTTCGGCTTAATATGATTAGGCTGTTTTGGATTTGGGGTGCTATCTGTAGCGGGTGCGCCCCTTTTCTTTATACTCATTGGCTTACCCTCCTTGATTCGCTTCTTGAATTTTTTGCTCAATCCATTCGTTTATCTGCTGTTCACTCCAGCCTACAGCGCGCGCACCAAGCGAGATGGGTTTAGGGAAAGTTCCCTCATTAACAAAGCGGTAGATAGTCGAGCGGGAAAGTTTAGTTTTCACTATGACTTCATTAAGTCTTAATATCGTACTCATTTATAAACCCTCTTAAAGTGTGTTGAGAAAGTACGGTATTAAGTATTAAAGGATTTCGTTTTGTCGGGTAGACCTGAGATTGTTCAGTTTTGAGGGGCAATCTTTGGGTACTGTTTTCTATAGCTCCTTATTCTTTCGCGGGCTTTTGCTTTATCGTGCGGGATATTGTGGACTCCACAAGCATTTAATATCTTTGATGCTAATTCGGCTGAGTTCATCAGGCCATAACCTGGATTGGCTTTTTCTATTATCTCTGCTACATCAGATAGCAACTCTCTTTCATGGTATTTAGGCTTTTCCCCTACAATGCTTTGGCCTATATATTTCTTATTGCGGATATGAGCAAAATAAACTTGGTACTCTGATAGTTTTTGTTTGAACTGCCTTAACTCTCCAAAGGCTTCGTTTAATTCATATCCTTTTTTGTCGGTAAGTAGTTCGATAAAAAACACTTTGAAAGATTCTGGTAAACGGTCTAGATCATCTTGTAATTCTATAAGGCCATTAACTATTCGTTTGATGTGTTTTGCGGTTTTGTGATCGGGCGGGTTTGTTGTATGAAATTCTTTAACTAATTTATATCTACCTAAAAGAGTACCTATACTCTCAATCAGTCTAGGGCTGTCTGAAAAATTTTGAATTAGCTTTACAGCTCCAGGGGATAGAGTGCTATTAACCCAGCCCCCTGTTTTTTGTTTTTCAAGTTTACTCATAACACCGCCTTTTAGTGTCTGGCCTTGTGGGTAATTAACCAGCCAACCTATAAGGCTTTAGGCTTTCGGGAGCTACCCTAGACTGGTTAAATCTTTTGGGGTGGTGCTTATGCTCTCTGGCTCGATACAGCACCCCATTGATTGCCATATTTTCTTATCAGCTTTGCGCCTGTTGTCCTGGCGTGTTGGCTTGCTTCATCAAGTGTTCTAAATAGCTTTGTTGGCTTGATGCTCTTCTGGTTCGCTTCGCACCACTTGGCTACCTGTTTAATCCTTGCCTGGTCAGCTTGGTTAAGTTTGCTTATGAGCAAGGGGCTTTTGATAGCTTCGCTGGCTTTGATGCTATAGGCGCTTGGTAATGCCTTATCAGCAAGAACTAACTCAAGTTCAAAAGCGGTTCTTTTCTGCTCATTGTTGTTGTCATAGATGATATGTAAGCCATCACCTTCCAGCCGTTCCCCTTTGGGTAAAAAATCAGTCAGGGGGTGGATACCTTCTAGCTTTGCTCCGTATAGCTTCGCCCACCCTTTGCCTGTTTCTATTGCGTCATTTTTTGTCATGTTTGATTACTCCTATTTCACCACCGTTAAGCCTTTAGCACCTGTCAGACTCAAGTTGCCAATAGATGCTTGCTCGATATGCTCAGACCACCAAGCCATAACTTTTACCCTTTGTTCCAGGTATTGAGTGCGATTGTATGCCTTTCGCACTTCGTTTTTATCTATGTGAGCTAAACAGGCTTCTATCACGTCACCATTAAAGCCTTGCTCATTTAGGGTGGTGCTGGCGAGGGCGCGTAAACCATGCGATACCAAGCGACCTTGAAAGCCCATTCTTTTTAGTGCCATGTTTACTGTCTGGCTACTCATTGGCTTTCTAGGGTCTTTATCATTTGGAAAAATAAAATCTCTATGTCCGCTAATGGGGCGCATGAAGTCGAGTAGGGCTAGGGTTTGCTTTGTGAGTGGAACTATATGCTCTCGCTTTTTCTCCTTGCGTCCTTTCATACGTTCAGCAGGAACAACCCACAGCTTTTGTTCAAAGTCGATTTCTGACCACTTAGCGCCTACCGCTTCATTAGGTCGGGTCATAGTGTGTAACTGCCATTCAACAAGGCATCGGGTTTGATGTTTGATATTGGCGCGGTTTAGGGCGCTCATTAAGTCGGGTAGTTCTTCCGGCTTTAGTGTTGCCATGTGTTCCCGTACTGGCTTCTTGAAAACTTCGCCTATGGCTTGTGCGGGATTACTCACAATCAGGCCATAATTGACCGC
This sequence comes from Kangiella sp., assembly GCF_014762745.1. GTDB lineage: Bacteria > Pseudomonadota > Gammaproteobacteria > Enterobacterales > Kangiellaceae > Kangiella. The sequence continues at coordinate 3,960 of NZ_JABURJ010000010.1, read as the reverse complement.
GTAATTCATAACCCCGTTCAGGTATTGAATGGCGCGCTTTAAGGTTTCCAGCTTGTTTAGATCTTCTACTGGCCTTAGTGCGCTAATGAAGTCAGTGGCTTTTAAAAGGTGTACGGGCTTATCACCAAGCGAGGGCAGAATATACAGCTCAAGGATTCGCCTGATTTTTGCGGTATAGCTGGGGGTTACTTTGTTGCCTTTACTATCCAACCATTTATCCATCACCACCCTAAAAGTATTGGTATAGGCTTCCTGCTGGGCTTTCTCTAATTCGTCTTTGTACTCTTTGGGGTCTATGTCTTGCGCTACCAGGCTTCGATATTCATCACGTTTCTTTCTGGCTTGTTTAAGGCTGGTTTCAGGAAAGCTACCAATGCTGATCATGGTGCGCTTTTGTGTGAAGGGTTTACGGTAATTAAGAAACCAGGTCTTAGCGCCTGAGGGGGTTATTCTGAGCATCAATCCTTTGCCGTCATTAAGGTCATAAACCTTGTCTTTCGGCTTGGCTTTTTGTACCTGTGTAGCGGTCAGGGGTAGGACGGGTATTGCCATAGTAAAAGTATCCCTAATTGTGCTGTTTTGGTAGTAGCGCAAAATCTGTAATGCTTCGCTACTACCATTCATACTACCAAAAAAGCGGGATTCGGCAACACAAAAAAGGACGCTCTAAAGCCTTAAAAGAGCCTAAGCTATTGATATTGCTTGTCTTTCAGGCATAAAAAAAGACGCCCTAAGACGTCTTGATTTATTGAAATGGTAGCTATGGGTGGACTTGAACCACCGACCCCAGCATTATGAATGCTGTGCTCTAACCAGCTGAGCTACATAGCCATAATTCAGTGGCGCGTATTTTCGTGATTTGGGGGCTTGTTGTCAAGCCTTTGTCTTTAAAAAGTATCGCGAAAATTCTGGCCTGGGTTCGCACTAATGGTATTCGCCCTTAAAAGGCTTCCTTTGGTCATACTAATGTTTACCAAGAGAAAGAGCAGATCCTGAATCAAGTTCAGGATGACATGCTTTTGAGATGGGCACTTACTTTGGTCGCCTGAATTACCTAAAGGTATTCCCTTTGGTCACAGTTCAGGCAGGCAATTCTCCCAGAATTGCCACTGCATTCCCCACATCCTTGTGGGTCAGATGACATGCTTTTGGGGTGTGCACTTTCTTCAAGGGCGGGCACATTGGCACTGCCCCTACCAAGCTATTCAGGTTGGTTGTCCGTACAAGGGCAGGCGCTGCCCTGAGATTGCCGCGTCACTTCGTTCCTCGCAATGACGAAAATAGGCTTAGACGTTGAATCGGAAGTGCATGACGTCGCCGTCTTGGACGATGTAGTCTTTGCCTTCTAGTCGCCATTTACCGGCTTCTTTTGCGCCTGCTTCGCCGTTTCCTGCGATGAAGTCGTCGTAGGCGATGACTTCGGCGCGGATGAAGCCTTTTTCGAAGTCGGTGTGGATGACGGCGGCGGCTTGTGGTGCTGTGGCGCCGATTTTAACCTGCCATGCGCGAACTTCTTTAACGCCTGCGGTGAAGTAGGTCTGTAGGTTGAGTAGGCTGTAACCGGCGCGGATAACGCGGTTGAGGCCTGGCTCGTCCTGTCCTAGGTCGGCGAGGAAGTCTGCTTTGTCTTCGTCGTCCAATGCGGCGATTTCAGCTTCGATAGCGGCGCAGATTGGCACTACTTCTGAGTTTTCGCCGGCGGCGAATTCGCGCACCTGGTCGAGCAATGGGTTGTTTTCAAAACCGTCTTCGCTGACGTTGGCGATATACATGGTGGGTTTGTTGGTGATGAGCTGGAATTTACGCATGATCTTTTGCTCATCTTTGTCCAAGTCCAGACTGCGCAGGGCGTTGCCTTCGTCGAGGCAGGCTTTGGCTTTTTCCAATACGGCCAACTCTGCTTTGGCCTCTTTGTCGCCGCTCTTGGCGATTTTGGCGGTTTTCAGAATACGTTTTTCAACCGCTTCGAGGTCAGCCAGCGCTAACTCGGTGTTGATGGTTTCGATATCGGCGATAGGGTCAACTTTACCGGCAACGTGGACAACGTCGTCATTGGCGAAGCAACGAACCACATGGGCAATCGCGTGCGTTTCGCGGATGTTGGCAAGGAATTTGTTACCGAGGCCTTCGCCTTTTGAGGCGCCAGCAACTAAACCGGCGATATCGACGAATTCCATGGTCGCGGGCAATACGCGCTGTGGATTAACGATTTTGGCCAGGGCATCAAGGCGCGGATCAGGAATCGGTACCACGCCGGTGTTGGGTTCGATGGTGCAGAATGGGTAGTTAGCTGCGTCAATACCCGCATCGGTCAATGCGTTGAAAAGTGTTGATTTACCAACGTTAGGAAGTCCTACAATACCGCAATTTAATGCCATGACGTCAATCTCTTTGAGTTGTGTTGCGTGTTAACTGGCGGGCGGGGTGACGCTGTGCAGACGATGCACGGCTTTATCCCAGTCGCCATTCAAAAGGGTGCCGGTTTCGCGTACCGCTTCATCAATCGCGAGGATGATGGCGTTGCGGTCTTCCGGACTGGGCTTACTGAGCACATAGCCTGTGACCTGGCTTTTATGGCCCGGATGGCCAATGCCGACTCGTAAGCGCATGAATTCTTTATTGTTTCCAAGGCTGCTGATGGTGTCGCGCAGACCATTGTGGCCGCCGTGGCCACCGCCTTTTTTCAGTTTTAATGTGCCGGGATCGATATCCAGCTCATCGTGGGCGACTAAAATCTGTTCCGGTTCGACTTTATAGAAGTTGGCGACGGCCTGAATGGCTTTGCCGCTAAGGTTCATAAAGGTGGTTGGGATTAGCAGCATGACCTCATGGCCATCGATGAATCCTTTGCCGAACAAACCGTGGAACTTGCTTTCAACTTTGAGTGGAATCGAATAGGCGCGCGCGAGTTCCTCCACATACCAGGCTCCGGCATTGTGGCGGGTGCCTTCGTATTGTGTGCCTGGGTTAGCCAGACCGACAATTAACTTGATGCTGGACACTGCGCAATTTCCCCAAAGTTAAGAAAAGTTAAATTTAAAAAAGGGCTTTAAAGAAAAGACCCCGAAATGGTTGCCCTTAAAAAGGATTTCGAGGTCTTATCATAGCCAGAAAAGGCCGATTTCGCTAAGCAGTCAAAGAATTATTCTTTGTCTTCGCCTTCGTCATCACCTTTCTGTGCAGATGCTGGAACTTCTGCTGCTGCTTCATCAGCCGCTTCCGCTTCTGCTTCAGCTTCTTCATCTTCCGATGGGCCACTTGGACGAACGATGTTAGCTACTGACAAGTCATGCTCTTCGCCTTGAAGTGCTGTTAGTTCAACACCTTCTGGCAATTTAAGGTCAGACATGTGAATAGTTTCGCCGATTTCCAACGCGCCCAAGTCAACTTCGATGTACTCAGGTAGGTTACGTGGACGACACGCTACTTCTACGCTAGTGACCTGGTGAGAAACGATACCGCCAGCTTTAACGCCAGGAGCTGATTTCTCGTTGATGAAGTGCAATGGAACCGTCGCGTTCATGATTTCGCCACGAACGATACGCTTAAGATCCATGTGCAGAACTTTTGGTTTGAAAGGGTGACGCTGAATGTCCTTGATCACGACTTCTTCAACAGTACCGTCTATATCCAATTTGATGATTGAAGAATAAACAGCTTCTTCATCAAGCATATTGATGATCTGGTTGTGATTTAAAGAAATAGATTTAGGTTCTTCCTTACCACCGTACACGATAGCAGGGATTTGATCTGCTTCACGACGTAGGCGGCGGCTCGCACCTTTCCCCATATCGCTACGCAATTCAGCGTTAAAAGTAAATTCGCTCATTGTGTTACTCCACAAGTTGAGGGTTAGTATAAACCTGGCTTCGCGACCAAAGACAGGCATGAATTCTTGGGTTTGGGGTCGATTTGACCGGATTGGCCCAAAAATGGTGCGAAATTATACAACAGCAAGGG
>NZ_JABURJ010000016.1 GCF_014762745.1 Kangiella sp. | reverse complement strand
ATCAATTAAAACAATGGGTTAAAGACGAAATGGGCTAGTTATCTGGATCAGCCCCAAAAATAATATAGGTATTGCAATAAAAAAAGAGACCAAGGCCTCCTTTTTTATGCTGTTGAATCTTATGAGTTCACCGATGCAAACAGGTCGTGCTGATCCGCTGCTTCGATGGTAACCTCAACAAATTGCCCTTCTTTAAGATTTTCAAACCCTTCATCAATGATGACTTTTCCATCGATCTCTGGAGCGTCGGCACTTGAGCGTGCCAATGCACAGTCTTCGTACAATTCGTCGACCAGAACCGTCATGACTTTCCCAATCTTTTGCTGAAGTTTCTCAGCACTGATGGCTTCCTGAACAGCCATAAAGCGAGCCAGGCGTTCTTCTTTGACCTCTTCCGGTACCGGATCGGGTAACTCGTTAGCTGTTGCACCTTCCACCGGTGAATACTTAAAGCAGCCAACACGATCCAGTTGTGCAACTTCAAGGAAGTCTAATAATTCCTGAAACTCTTCTTCAGTTTCGCCGGGGAAACCGACGATGAATGTGCTGCGGATAGTAATCTCAGGACAAATATCACGCCATTTTTGGATACGCTCAAGCACATTGTTGATATCGCCAGGTCGCTTCATCAACTTCAAAATTCTTGGGCTGGCATGCTGGAAAGGGATATCCAGATAAGGCAATATCTTGCCTTCTGCCATCAATGGGATAATCTCATCTACATGCGGGTAGGGGTAAACATAGTGTAGACGAACCCAGACATCTTCAAGCTGCCCTAAAGCGTTACACATCTCTTTCATGCGAGTTTTTACCGGCTGCCCTTGCCAGAAGTCCAGAGCGTACTTCTTATCGACACCATAAGCGCTGGTATCCTGAGAGACTACCAATAGTTCTTTTACTCCGGCCTTTACTAAGCGTTCGGCTTCATCCAAAACCTGGCCTACTGGGCGACTATCCAGTTTTCCTCGCATCGAAGGAATAATACAAAAACTGCACTTATGGTTGCATCCTTCGGAAATCTTAAGATAGGCATAATGACGTGGTGTTAACTTAATACCCTGTGGTGGCACTAGATCAATAAAAGGGTCATGCTCCGCCTTGGGTGGCAGGTGTTCATGTACTGCTGTTAACACCTGTTCATATTGCGCAGGGCCGCTAACACTCAATACACCTGGGTGTATTTCACGAATATCATTCTCTTGAGCGCCCAGACATCCCGTTACAATGACTTTGCCATTCTCATTCAGTGCCTCACCAATAGCTTCTAATGACTCCTGCTTGGCAGCATCAATAAAGCCACAGGTATTCACAACAACAATATCTGCATCTTCATAGGTTGGCACTATGTCATAACCCTCGGTTCTAAGCTGGGTTAAGATTCGCTCTGAATCAACCAGGGCCTTAGGACAGCCAAGGCTTATAAAGCCGACTCTGTTGGTGGTGTTTGATTTGTGAGAAGGGGTTGTTGCCATAAGTTACAAGGTGCTCTGGAGTGCCTGAAAAAGGGTGCATATTCTATATCACCCCAGAACACTTGTACAAATTTTCTGCTAACTACTGAACCTCAGAAGTAGCCGAGTCTATAAGATTTACGACTTCTTGAATGGCTAATGCGTGAGACTGAATGGGGTTATCCAGCTCAAATACCTCAATTGGAAAGTCAGGGCTAATACCTTGACCTTCATATACAGTTCCTTCTGGAGAAGCAAAGATTTCATTGGATAGCTCTAGATACCAACCATTAGGCAATGGTTT
>NZ_JABURJ010000132.1 GCF_014762745.1 Kangiella sp. | reverse complement strand
CCGTGGTCAACGTGGGCAATAATCGCAATATTGCGTAACTTATCGATCATAAATTTCTCAAAGGTGAAAAAATGGCGCATATTCTATACTAGATAGCGCCATTCGCACAGAAAATAGTCAGTTTAATTAATAATAATTAAGAGTTAAGAGCTGTAGGGCTCATTAGTCCTTTCAATATCAGTCAGTTAGTAAAATTTCATTGTTGTTCCGCGGTCAAGGTATTTCGCCCAGAGCTTTTGCTTCGATATAACAGCTTATCTGCGTTTGATACCAGCTTATCGTATGTGATCTCAAGGTTATCGACTATGCTATAGGCACCAATACTTACCGTTATCGAAATAATATTGTCTTCGTAATAGACTTCATGATTAGCAATAGACATACGTAGCTCATCAAGCATCTTTTGATGGGTGGCAACGTCACCACCCGCGAGAAAAACTACAAACTCTTCACCACCGTAACGCGCCACAAAATCGGAATCACGTTTGAATTTATTCCTTAATTCTTCCGCCACCATAATAATGCACTCATCGCCAGCAGCATGCCCCCACTGGTCATTCACATTTTTGAAATGATCAATGTCGAGTATTGCTAATGTCACCGGTGTGGCGTGACGTATTGAAACAGCAAATGCATTTTTTGCATTCTGATCAAACCCACGTCGATTATAGATTTTCGTCAGCTCATCCTGCACACTGACCAAGGCCAGCTTTTCATTAGCTTCCCGCAACTCTTTAGTTTTAGCCTCTACCTGCTGCTGCAATGTTTTTTGATATTCCAGCATAAAAAACTGAGCTTGTTGCAGCTGATCTCTGACAGACTCAATTTCTGCACTGCTATATACTGTACGAGCCTTTGCCGGAATAGGTTCATTCGATGAAAAGTGTTTAACGATTGTTTCAAGTGGTCTTGTGATTTGCTTTGAAAACTTTCTGGTCACCAACAACACTATTGATGCAATGATTAACAGACTTGCAATCAATTTATAAAAGTCATTTTTATAAGAATCAATTAATGCATCAGGTGTACTCAACGCATAAATCTTCCAACCACTGTCAGTAATACTTTTTTTGTACAGATAGAAGCTGGAGTTCACATTCATCAATGGTAAATCATCAGTATAAACCTGCTCTATTTCTGCTACCGAAAACTCAGTTAAAGGCTCAAGGTTCAGCAAGTCTGAACTATATACCAGCTGGTTTTTAGCATCTGTAACAATGATATAAACATTTATACTTTGCGAGCCACTTTCGAACTTCTTAAAGTTGGCAAGATTTAAGGTTGCTTGAACAACTCCTGCAAACTCTTCTTCGGCATAATAAGGTGCGCTGAGCGCAACGATAGGGTCATTTCCGTATCCTCTGGCCTGAAACACATCCGAGATATAGTGTGTGTTTCTCGAACGAGCCACTTGGTAATACAGTCTGTCATCCACCATTTTTTCTTCCTTAGTGAGCTTCTGCAATGTCTCCTCAAACTCCTGAGGTGCTCCATGGGTCACATAACCAGTGTTGTCTGTAACCAGCATTGAAAATACGTCGGGATATTGGCTGTGGGCATCCAGCAATAGCTCAAGCTTTTGGCTGCTATCATAATGCTGCCAACTCAGGGTATTGGCTAAGTTCACAACCATTCTCTGATGGTAGGTTAAATGGTTACTGGTGATTTCGGCATAATGCTCTGCCTGTACGCCAAGCAGGTCATCCGCTTGCTGCTCTGCGATTTTAGCTGAATTATTGGAAAGAATGAGTGTAATGACAAGCGATGGCAATACTATACTGATCATCGACAGTTCAAAAATTCGATAAGAAAGCTTTGGCAGCTTTAAATGAGAGTCAAGCTTGTGCCATTTTCTTGGTATAAAAGGTCTGAGCAAAGATGCAGCAGAAACCACCAAAACTCCATTTAGCAGCTGCTTTAGCATTATGACCTTGATAAACTCGCTCGAGGTTATGCCATAGAAGTAAATCACGAAAAAATAGGTGATGGGTATACCAATCACAACCCAATACAATACATCAGCAATTAACAGAACCCAACCACGCTTGCTTAATACATACAGAACAAAAATTTCGATCAGAGAGTTGATAAAGAATGCTGGATTATGTGTCTCTGCATAGAGTCCGATAGAGCCTATGAGTGCTGCGATTGCAGCTGGGTATAAGCCACGAGTAATCAAGCAGAAAATAACAAAGATTTGCCCGAAATGTAGGCTGAGATTACCGTAGAGATGTGCAATTAAGAAGCTATTGACTAATAATGCAAGCAGGCCGAAGCCTAATGCATAGCCAAGCTCTATATATATTTCTTGTTTTCTTGTCCTAGTATCCAGAATTACCTCCAGTTGCTAGCAACTCCATAGTAACCTAATCTTTTGATTTACCATACTTTTTTTAACAGTACTAGATTCTCTTCAAGTGCTATAGAACCTTTATGTTAATTTTTGTAGCTTTTCATGGCGAAGCCCTTTGCCTGGAGCCACTTGCTAATATATAATCGCTGTCCATTTTTTGAGCACTCTTTTAATGCGTAACTTATTGATTTTCTGATTATGACTCAAGCAAATTCTGTAGAAACTTCGACTCCAACCCCACAAAAGCAACGAAAAGCCGTAGCTCTGATTTCAGGCGGCCTAGATTCCTTATTAGCCGCCAAAGTAATTCAGGAACAGGGAATTCATGTTGAAGGCATTAACTTTTATACAGGTTTTTGCGTTGAGGGGCACACTCATGCAATTCGCAAAAAAGATAAAGACAAACAGAAGCGTAACAACGCCTTATGGGTAGCAGAGCAACTTGGCATCAAGCTGCATATCATTGATATCTCTGAAGAGTATAAAGATATTGTGCTCAACCCTAAGCATGGTTATGGTGCAAACCTTAATCCTTGTCTCGACTGCAAAATATTCATGGTCAATCAGGCGCAGGCCTGGGCGTGGGCCGAAGAAAATGGTTTTGACTTTATTATTACCGGCGAAGTGATTGGCCAACGTCCAAAATCGCAACGTAAAGAAACCATGCCAATCATTGCTCGTGAGTCTGGTGCAGATGATCGCCTGTTACGTCCACTGTGTGCTAAAAACCTGCTGCCAACCCTCCCTGAGCGTGAAGGCTGGGTTGACCGTGAAAAACTATACGATTTCTCTGGCCGTAGCCGTAAGCCTCAGTTCGAATTGGCCAAAAAGTTTGGTTTTGACGACTTTGCTCAGCCAGCTGGCGGCTGTTGCTTCCTGACCGATGCCAACTACTCTGCCAAACTTGCCGATCTTTGGGAAGCTCGTGGCGAACGTCGCTATGAGCTTGACGATATTATGCTACTCAAGGTTGGACGTCATATTCGCCCTAAACCAAACTTTAAGCTTATCGTCAGCCGTGAAGAAGGTGAAAACAACTTCTTGCAGGGCTATAAAAAACAGTTCACCAGTATTCATACCGTCAGCCATGGTGGCCCTTTAACTTTGCTTGACGGCTCATTTGATAAAGATGATATTAAATTAGCTGCACAAATCGTTGCTCGCTACTCAGGCGGAAAAAGTGCGAATGCTGTAACAGTCCAGATTGAGAACTTTAACGGCACATCCTACGTTATGGATGTACCACCAATGCCTGCCCACGAAGTCAAAGAGGAGTGGCATGTATGAGCTACAAACACAGCTTAGACTGCTCTAATCTATTGTGCCCCATGCCTGTCATCAGAACACAGAATGCACTCAAGGAACTCGCCATTGGCGATACATTAGAAGTTATCTGCACCGATCCGGGAACTTTAAGTGATATTCCAACGTGGTGTCGAATAAACCAGCAAGAAGTGATCGATACCAAAGAACATGACAATCAAATCATCTTCATCATAAAAAAAACCGCTAACTAGCGGTTTTTTTATTGCGATAGTAAATTAACCGGAATATTTGAACCAGGCATTAAATGCAACGGTAATCCTTTCAGACTCTCCAAAATAGGGCTTAACCTCATGTAAGAGCCATGATGGAAATAACACCAGCTGACCTTCCTGTAAATGAATTATTTTGTTGCCACGACTAAACTGTCCACCTAAACGTGAACACGATTTATCAATGAAACTGGTCGTAGAAATCTGCGGGGAAATCAAGTTTAGACCTCCACTATCAGGATCTCCCTCGACCTTATCTCCCGCGGAAACACAATAAACACCTGACCACGAAGCCATTGGATGATTGTGGATACCAAAGTAACCGCCCTTACGGGTAATGTGATACCAACTTTCACAAGCGATATGAAGTTTTTTTAAAGTATCAACATCGTATTGATTTAAAGTGCCTACTAGCTGATATAACTGCCCCCAGCAGAACTTTTGTAACTCTTGTACACAATCGTTTTTCCAGTTAAACAGGTCAAAGGAGCTTTCAAATACCTGTCTATTTTTCTTAACAAAACCATGTTGATCCGTTTCACTACTAGCTTCTTTACTCATAAAGAGTTCAGCCAACTTTTTATTCAGATTTGTATTTTCTGAAATGTAAGACACCCCTAGTGGTACTGAAAACATTGGTATTATTTCGTTCTTTATAGTGTTCATTTGAATATATCTTTTTTATACTGAGTTTTAATTTAAAAGATACTATCTCTAAATATGAATCATTGGTCAAATTATTGGGCAGAGTCCAAAGCCCTCAATAGCTTTGCTGAATCAGATGCATCCACAGGATACTCTGGCCCCATTAAAAAGTACTGGTTCGATTTTTTTTCGACACTAAAAAAAGACAGTAAAATAGTTGATATTGGTTGCGGTAATGGCGCCTTAGCTTGCCTTGCAGTTGAGTTTAGCAATCTTCATAATCTCAACTTTGAGGTCCATGGAATAGATGCCGCAGACATAAACCCTATAGAAACGCTTAAGCACGATAAAAAGATGCTGAAGTTTTTGTCTCAAATACACTTCCATGCTAAAACCCCTGCAGAAAATCTCCCCTTCAAACCTAATTCCATTGATGTATTTATTAGTCAATTTGGGTTTGAATATTCAAATATATCAAAGACAGTCGCCGAGTGTCATAAAGTACTTACAAGCAAAGGCTCGATAAATATAATGGCACATCATCCTGAATCATTAATCTCTGATGATACTAAGGCTGGTTTATATGTTTTCAATGAAGTTCTGCACAAAAGCCCACTATTTTTACAAGTAGACCTCTTACTCGATATTGCATTCCAGGTTTTCAATTCTGGTCAATACCAGTCCTGGCATAATAATCCTTACAATCAGTCCATTAGTAAAACCATAAAATGGGTTATTGAAACGTTGAAGGAACAATTTAAAGAAGAAAAATACTCTATTTGGATTCAGGACATTATTAATCGTATTGTTTCCATCCTACAGAATGTATCAACCGCCAATCCCCAACATCTACGCCAGCATTTAGCACAACAGTTCAGTGCACTTGAACAACACCGCATTCGACTTGATGATCAGCTTAATGCGACCTTCACAGACAAAAAGCTTGAGGCTCTGAAGGACATAGCCAATAAATTTGAGCTAACATTACAATCAACAACCTTTGATGTTGAGCAAATGCCATTTGCATGGTCTATTCAGATCCGGTAGCTGTTTTTCTTTCATTCGTAACTAAACTTTTTAAGATGACACACACTAAATTAAATTAACAGTCTGAAGGCTTATTTTAGAGTAGGGCAAAAGCATAAAAAAAGGCGAGGAAAACCTCGCCTTTTTTATTTCGCTTGTTAACTTAAACTTAGAAAGTTTGAGTATAACGAACGTAAGCTACGCGACCATAGCCGTTGTACAAGTAGTAGTTGTACTCACGACCATCGAAGTCTTCGATAGTTGGGTATTTTTCGAAAACGTTTTGCGCACCTACTGAGATTTGACCATCCCAAGAAGTGTTATAGCTTACTTGTAGGTCATGCGTAGTCCACACGCCCATGTTACCAGAACGGCCAACGCCATCACCTGGGCTACCGTTAGCCACTACATCAGTGTATTGACCACCGATTGTGTTAACATTCCATGCGATAACGAAATCGTTAATGTTATAGACGTTTTGTAACACTGCACGCCATTGTGGCACACCTGGGTCACGAACTAGGTTACGACCACCGTCAACACTCAAGTCATTGATCCAAGAAACCTGGAAGTTCGAAGCCAAACGGCCAGCATCTTCGAAATCAAAGTTGAAGCGAGCATTCAAATCAACACCGTCAGTTTCAAGGTCACCCTCGTTACCATAACCAGTCAAGATTTCAGCAATCGAACCGTTTGCACGACGAGTCACACCAAGACCAGCTGGAATTGGGTCACCTGCTTGCTCGCGGTTGATCAAGTTTTGAGAACTGAAGAACGCGATACGGTTATCAATCTGGATATTGTAGTAATCCAAAGTGAAGTTGAACCAATCAGTTGGCTGATAAGCTAAACCGAATGCATATTGATCAGATTGCTCAGACTCTAGGTCTGGGTTAGCAATACGGTATGCATTGATTTGCACTTCACAGTCTGGGTCTTCACCGAATACGATACATGTTTGCTCATCTTGAACAGGATCAGCTGAGAAAGCATCTTTCTGAGTTAAGATGTCCAAAGTTGGAGCGCGGAAACCTTGACCGAATGACGCACGAAGTGTCAACTCATCCATTGGCTGATAACGTACAGAAACTTTTGGAGAGAAGTCGTTACCGTAATCTGAATAATCATCGAAACGGCCAGCTAGAGAAACTTCTAAGTCTTCTGTAAATGGAAGCAATGTTTCGAAGTAAGCAGCAGTTACATCACGGCCACCACCAGCTGAGTTACCAGCAGAACCACCAACAAGACCAGCTTCTGACTGAGCGTCATAAGCGTCTGAGTAGTACTCTTCACGACGATCAGCACCAACGAACATCTGAATAGTACCGCCATCCAACTCACCGATATCAAATGCCGCAGAAGCAAAGATCTCGTCGAAGTCGAAATTACTTACACGTGAAGTAGTAACTACTGAACCACGTAGTACTTCAGTTGGGTTTGACGATGGGTTTTGAATATCGTAACCATAGCGGTATAAGTCTGGGTTGAACGTAGAAGTGTTGTCACCGTAAACTTCATAACCTGGGTTGAAGTCGTTTACGAATGTCCAAGCAGTTTGTGCTGCCAGGTAGCCGTTACCGATTTCAACTGTTTGGTTACGTACACGACGTACACTGAAGTCTAGCTCAACATCACCAACATAGCCCGTAGTACCGAACAAGAAGTCAATGTTCTCGTTTTGTACTGTGTTATCACGGTTACCAGCTGCCGCGAAGCGGTGGAAGAACCACATTGGCTCGTTAGCACCAATGTTAGGATCGTATGCAACCGCATTAGGGTTGTTTGGATCATACATCCAAGCATCAGGGTTGGTTGGGTTGTTATAGCTATCTGCAGGAGTAGTCAAACCAGCATAGAAGAAGTTTGAATCAGGAGCTGGAGCGTAACGACCGAAAGAGTCATTCTTAGCAATTGTAGCATTTGCATAGATTGACCAATCATCATTTACCATGTGATTTGCTTTTAGGTAAAGAGACTCGTTGGTAGTAGAAGCTTCGTTCGCGTTAGTCGCGTTGAAGTTATAGGCACAAGCGTTTCCATTTGGATAGAAGTTCTCTTCGTTACAGCCACCTGGAATTGCAGTAAATGCGTTACTGAAATCAGTATATGTCCAGTTGTTACCATAAATTGAAGCACCTGGCTCAACCCATGGGAATGCACGTTGGAAAACGATGTCACGCTTGTTCCAAGAAACACCTCCTAATAGGCTTGTAGTATCATTCGAAGAACCAAATACTACGCTACCAGCTTCACGCTCGCCACCTTCAGTAGGAATGCTTGGCTCGCCTTTTTGCAAGCTTACTTCAGCACCGTTGTAATCTTTACGAGTAATTACGTTTACAACACCACCGATTGCGTCAGAACCGTAGATCGCTGATGCGCCATCAGTCAAAATCTCAACACGCTCAATAGCGCCCATTGGGATTGAGTTCAAATCCTGGCTAGAACCAGTAGATGGAGACATAGTCAAACGACGACCGTCAACCAATACTAATGAACGAGATGAACCGATACCACGAAGGTCGATCATTGCAACACCTTGCGCTGATGAACCAGATTGTGGACGGAATGAACCTGTAGTATTGAAAGTTGTGTTACGTAGTAATTCAGCCGCTGAAATCTCACCAGAAAGTTCGATTTGCTCACGAGTGATTACTGTAACTGGGTTTGCACCTTCAACGTCAGTTCTTTTTAAACGAGAACCCGTTACAACAACTGTTTCTGCGTCATCAGCTTCTTCTTCTGCAGCGAAAGTAGCTGGAGCAGCAACAGCCATAGAAGCTGCAAAGCCGCTATATAAAGCGTACTTAACTGCTTTAGCTATCATTGTCTTGTTAGTCATAAAATCCTACCTATAGATAAGTTGGTAAATTTTCTTTCTTTTTGCCCAAAACTGCATTTTATCGTGCCACAATAAAGTACCACGGCCAAACACAGCCTTGGAGAATGTTATAGTTATCATAATTTTCTATG
>NZ_JABURJ010000123.1 GCF_014762745.1 Kangiella sp. | reverse complement strand
TCGCGCTGTTAAGCAGCATGATTTTGACGGCTTGTACTGACGGTCCAGAAGAACCAAAAATTCCGGGTGTTGGTGAGGGTAGTACTAAACTAATCGCACCAGTATTCGCACCAGGTAACGGCGAGTTACCGATTCCTAATGATGTGCTATTCAGTGGCACAGCTGACTTAACTCTTAATATCCCAACGGATGACCCAACTGATATGTCCGACCCGCAAAATGCTATCAGTGCATTGGACGGTTGGTCCACTCATGCACCATTTAGTATCGATTTCCGAGGTGCCATTGATGGTTCTACGGTTGCACCAGGTCAGAACGTTCGTATCTTCAAGGTTTCGGTGAATCGTCCCGAGGCAATCGCTGGCACAGGAATTCCTGCTCCAACTGGCCCAGTTACTGGGGTGGAAGCAGAGTTACAGGCGGGTGTTGATTTTGTAGCGGTTCCTGCCAGTGAGACTTCTATAGGTGTTATCCCACTAAGACCGCTTGAACCACAAGCGAGTTACATGGTTGTAGTTACTAATAGTATTTTAGATACGAATGGCAATGCCGTTATATCAGATTCACAGTTTTCGGTGGTTAAGTCTCCTGACCCGATCGATCCAGATAGCGCGACAGCTGGTTTAGAGCCTCTACGCCAATTAACACAAGCTATGCTGGCAGCATCAAGCAGCGCAGGTATTGATAGTGACGATGTAGTGTTAACCTATCAGTTTACGGTTCAATCGGTTGCAAATGCTCTAGTGACCGCTAATAACGCTTATGTTCAGGCTGCAGCAGATGCCGGTTTACGTCCTGCATCCAGCTTCTCTAGCTTGATGACTGATACCACACCTTTTACTGGAATTGGCGCAGCTAACTTATATAAAGGCGAAGTGACATTACCCTACCTGTTAACTGCTCCAACTGTAGATAACCCTACAGCAGTTTTGGATAACAGTTGGGTTGGTGCCGCTCAGATTCCAACACCACAAGGCCCTATTGCGAACCCACTAGCGGGCGCTCCAATTACTTATGCTAATCCTTTAGCACAGAAAACCGGCGATGAAACAGTTCCTTTGCTGGTTTCTCTTCCTAAAAATATTAACTGTCCAAAGCCTTACCCTGTGATGATTTTCCAGCATGGTATTACCAGTAATCGTACCGCAATGCTTGGTATCGCAGATACTATGGCTGGTGCTTGTACAGCAGTGGTAGCGATGGATTTACCGCTACACGGTATAGGTTCAAATAACCAGGTTCACTTGGGCTTGCAGCAAGCTAGTGGTGGTCTAATTGGTATTTTTGAAGGCTATACTGCAGGTGATGTGCGTGAGCGTACTTTCGGTGTTGATTACATTGACAATGATACGTCAGCGCCTGGTCCTGATGGCCAAGCAGATCCATCTGGTGCTCATACTATTAACCTGACTAATTTACTAGTGTCTCGTGACAACTTACGTCAAGCAGTGCTAGATCTGCTAGTGCTTGAAGAAGCCATTCCAGCGATGGACGTTGATGGAGATACTATTCCTGATTTTGACGCTGATAATATCAGCTTCATGGGTCACTCGTTAGGTGGTATTGCGGGCTCAAAGTTTGTTGGTTTGAGCGACAAAGTCAAAGTTAGCGTACAGGCAACTACTTCAGGTAGCATTGCGCAAATGTTGGATGGCTCAGCTTCGTTCAGTCCACGTATTCGTGCAGGCTTAGCTGCAGCATCAGGCATCCCTGCTGATGACCCTGCCTTTGAATCAGCAGTTTTAAAGCCATTCTTATTCGCTGCGCAAACGGTTGTTGATTCTGGTGACCCTGTTAACTATGCAGGACTAGCACAAATGCAAGCAACTCCAATGTTGGCATTACAGGTTCAGAATGACCAGGTTGTACCAAATGCTGCTCCTGGAGCTCCTTTGGCTGGTAGTATTCCTCATGCAGCATTGTTTGGATTACCAACACTAACTGAATCAGCTGCTACAGATCGTGCTTTCTTGAAATATGTTTCAGGTGACCATGCATCACCTTTAAGTCCGAATGCAGATCCAGCGGTAACAGTTTCAATGCAAACTGCGATTGCTAACTTCATTGCCTCGGGTGGTACACAGGTTGTAGTATCTGATCCTAATTTGGTAGAACCATAACCAAAATAATGGTAATCCAGTAAAGCCCTCGCAAGAGGGCTTTTTTGTGCTAGTAAGATTTGGTTGTAACTGGATAGCCTTATGGCCTTAACTGTTATATCTTTAGCTCAGTCGGTGTTAAAATAGCCAGCAATTTTGTACCTTTATCAAAATATTAAGGTATAACAATAAGTTACAGTCTGACATTCGGAGAATGACTTGGAATTTTTAAGCGAATACGGTTTATTTTTGTTGAAAACAGCCACTATTGCGGTGGTGATTATTATCATTATTAGCTTGTTGATTAGTGCGGGTCAAAGGCAGCGCTCATCCAGCAAAGGGGATATCAAGGTAGTCAATCTTGGTGAAGCTATTAAAGACAATAGTCAGTCTATTAAGAATGAGATCCTGACCAATGCTGAGTACAAGCAACTTCTAAAAGAAGAAAAAGAGCGGGACAAGCAGCAGGAGAAGGAGGCTAAGCAAAAGCTAAAACAGGCCAAAAGGTCATCCAGCAAAACAGTAGCAGAGACAGAAATTTCAAAAGCTACTGTAGAGCAAGTTGCTGCAGATAAAGTTGATCAAGAATCCATCAACAGCGAGTCAGAATCAGTTGAATCCGGCGAAGCTTCAGAGGCGGTTGAAAGCCCAAAAAGAATGTATGTGATTGACTTTGATGGCGATATTCATGCTTCAGGTGTGGATGCTCTGCGTGAAGAAGTGACTGCCATTTTGGCGACTGCCAATCAGGGTGATGAAGTTATGGTTCGCCTGGAAAGTCCAGGTGGTCTGGTACATAGCTACGGATTAGCGGCATCGCAGCTGAAACGCATTCGAGATGCGGGTTTGAGGCTGACCATTTCGGTTGACCAGGTTGCAGCCAGTGGTGGTTACATGATGGCCTGTGTTGCAGATGATCTGGTCGCGGCACCTTTTGCAGTTGTTGGTTCGATTGGCGTGGTTGCGGAAATTCCAAATTTTAATCGCTTGTTGCAAAAAGCCAATATTGACTATGAGCAACACACCGCTGGGCAATATAAGCGCACCCTGACCATGTTTGGTCAGAATACGACTGTTTCTCGTGAAAAGTTTAAGCAGGAGCTTGAAGAAACGCATCAGCTTTTTAAAACCTTTATTCACGAGAATCGTCCCAATCTGGACTTAGACAAGGTCGCCACGGGTGAACACTGGTATGGCCGTCAAGCGCTGGAGCTTGGCCTGGTGGATAAACTACAAACCAGCGATGATGTGATTCTGGATGCGCTTAATTCTATGGATGTGTATTCAATTAAATATGAAATACGCAAACCTTTGACTGAGCGTTTGTCGATTAATCTGTATCAGGCCATGGACAAGTTCGTCCTGCGTTGGATTCAACGTTCCTCACAAACAAATATCTTTAAATAACCCATAAGATTTATGGAATTTGAATTCTGGGATAATTGCTGGCAGCGTGAGTCTCAACCTTTCCATCTGAATGAGGCTCATACTTTCCTGGTGAGGTATGTTCAGCAATACTTTTCAACTGACCAGAAAGTGTTTGTGCCTCTATCAGGTAAGTCTCTGGATTTACCCTTTCTGGCTGAGCTTGGGTATTACCCGGTTGGAGTTGAGTTTAACCCTAAAGCGGTCAATCGATTTATTGAAGAGAATCAGCTAGAGTTTTCCTCCGAAGTTTCTAACGCAGCCAACGGTCATGAGCTGGTTCGTTACCATAACCACACCATGGAAGTCTGGTTGGCTGACTTTTTTGATATTACCAGTGAGCAGATAGGTAAGTTCCGGCAAGTTTATGATCGCGCCGCATTCATTGCCTTGCCCGAGGCGATGCGTCGCGACTATGCAAAACACCTCAAATCAATGCTCGCGAAAGATGCAACTTTATTGTTAGTCACCATGGATTATGTACCTGATGAAATGTCAGGCCCTCCATTCCACATCACTTTAGACGAAATCAAGCAACAGTTTCCCGAAGGGTGGGTTGAAGAGCTGTGTCGCTGTAGTCTGCTTGATACTCACCCACGCTGGAAAGAGCTTGAGCTTAGTCGTTTAGACGAAGTGTTATACAAAATTACGTTTTAATTATGAATAAACAAATCGCCCCTTATGGACTTTGGCAGTCGCCAATTTCCCCAGAAATGTTAGCCAGCAAGTCAACACGCTATGGCCAGATGCAGTACATTGATAACGCCATATATTGGCTGGAATCACGTCCGCATGAACAAGGCCGTGGCGTCATAGTACGCTCTCAAAATGGTAAGAGAGAGGATGTAACGCCAGAGGGTTTTAATGTTCGTACTCGCGTACACGAATATGCCGGTGGTGATTTTTGGGGTAGAGGTGAGTATTTACTCTTTGCAGATGACTCTAATCAACAGCTGTGCCTGCAAAACCTGACCACCAACAGTGTTGAGTTTATAACGCCTGAGCCGCCCGTCAAACGTAGTTTACGTTATTGTGATGGTGAGGTTGCACCTAATATGGCGTATACCGTTTGTGTGCATGAGAGGCATGAGGCGGATGACGTTATCAATGAGCTGATAGTGGTTTCGCTTTCTGCGCCATTTACCAAGCAGGTTATAGCACAAGGTGCTGACTTTTATTCCAATCCACGAATCAGTCCCGAAGGTAAACAGTTGTGCTGGATCAGCTGGAATCACCCGAACATGCCGTGGGATGAAACCGAGCTCTGGCTAGCCGATATTTCTGCATCCGGTGAGACTACTAATCAGCGCAAAGTAGCTGGTGGTAACAATGTTTCGGTTTATCATCCTTTCTGGTCGGTAGACAACCAACTGTACTACGTAGCTGATCCAGAGGGCTGGTGGCATATTTATTGCTTGGAAAATCCACAGCAGCCGGTGCATGACAAACTGGATATTGAGTTTGGTTTACCACAGTGGGTGTTTGGTTGCCGTACGGTGCAATGGCTTGATGACAAATCTTTGGTGGCTATTGGCACCAGAAAGGGCCAGCAGGCACTGTATCAAACCAGTCTTGAAACAGGTTCCGTCGAGCTGTTTAGCGATAACTGGACGGCATTTAATGGTCAGATGGTCGCAGGTGGCGATGCACTGTATTTTATGGCGGCTAATCCACAGTCTGGCGAAGCGGTTTATCAGCTGAGCCTGCAAAGTAAAGAGGCAGCTCAATTAACCGAAGGTGATAAAGACCAGCTTGATGATTATATTTCAGTACCTCAGCATATTGAATTTCCAACCACAGGTAATCAAACGGCTTACGGTTATTTTTATCCACCTAAAAATCCTCAATACCAGGCATCAGAAGATGAAACGCCACCCTTAATTGTCATGAGTCATGGTGGGCCTACTGGCATGACAGATAATGGTTTGGATCTAAACATTCAGTATTGGACCAGTCGCGGCTTTGCGGTAGCCGATGTCAATTATCGCGGTAGTACCGGCTATGGCCGAGCTTACAGAGATAGTTTGAAAGGACAGTGGGGTATTCTCGATGTGGATGACTGTATCGGCATGGGGCAATATCTGGCGAAGGAAGGCCTGGTGGATGGCTCAAGAATGGCGATTAGAGGCGGCTCAGCGGGCGGTTACACGACTTTATGTGCGCTAACCTTCCATGATGTCTTTAAAGCCGGTATGAGCCGCTACGGCGTTGCTGAGCTGGTTTCGCTGTCGCAGGACAGCCACAAGTTTGAAATCCGCTATCTTGATTCAGTCGTTGGGCCTTACCCAGAGCGCGCAGACCTCTATCACCAGCGATCTCCAGTAAATCATACCGAATTATTGTCCTGCCCAATTTTAATATTGCAGGGACTGGAGGATAAGGTGGTGCCGCCGAATCAGGCCGAAGCCATGGTAAAGGCGCTTGATGAGAAAGGTTTGCCTTATGAGTATATTACCTTTGAAGGCGAAGGGCATGGTTTCAGAAAGCCTGAAACCATCATCAAAGCCTTTACTGCCGAACTGCAATTTTATCAGAAGTATCTACTTTAGGTCGCATTATAGAGCCTCGCAGGTTTCTATCGAGTTTCTTGCGGGGCTCTGATCAATATCCAGACCTTCGAACATGGTGAAATAACCATCTTCAGGAATGAGCATTAAATCCACACTAAGCTTAAATTTGTTGGGCGAATCTTCACTGTAAACTGTCTGAATGGATAGCTCAAAAGTTCCCTCACGATCCTTGTTCTGCAATATTGGATGCTGTTGCAACGCTTTGAATTTTTCAACGCCTTCTGCATCAAGGCGATACCAGCTGAGGTGCTCATGAGTTTCCTCCTTAAACCAGTGCTCGACCTGTCGCAATTCTTCCTCAATAAGCTCCAACGACAGGCAGTCATCAATGAAAGCTTCAGAGCCTTTGTAGCTGTAGCTCAGCTGATTGGCCGCCAGCACGTTAGTTTTGGTATTGCTGCGAACTCTCACCCGGATGTCTTCGGGATTCAGTTCAATAAAGTCACCCTCATCAAAGCCTGACATCTTCATCATGGTTGATAGGGGAACGTTAGAGCAGCCCTGAATAAGCAGGGTTAGTAGAATGATAATTAAAATGGACCCTGTATCTTTAATCATTTGCTGCTTGAGTCAGGTCTAATTCGTGTTGATCGAATAAGGTAAAGTATCCCTCTTCGGGGTTTAAGAGTAGATCGATGCTCATATTAAATCGCTCTGGTGCACTCTCAGTTAATTTGAATGTGACCGAAAACTTAAATTCTCCCTCTTTTTTCCTCATTGCTAACAAAGGGTGTTGCTGTAGTTGTTTAAAAAGCTCTATTCCTTCTGCATCCAGTCTATATCTGCTGCTGTGCTGAAAGCTATCATCACCGAACCAATGTTCGATAGTTTCTACATCTTCATCGATTAACTCCATTGAGAAACTTTGATCAATAACACCCTCTGGGCCTCTGTATTGATAACGCAGGACATTCTTTCTGAGAACATTTTCCTGAGTGTTATTGCGAACCTTAACGCGAATATCATCAGGATTAAGCTTTACAAAATCGGTTTCATCAAAACTGGACATTTTAAGCATGGTGGATAATGGTATGCTGGAACAGCCTTGCAAAAGAATGAGTAAAACTAAAGTTTGGATTATGGTGGTAAATGGTTTCTTCATTATTATTCCTTGTGATGATGCTAGTTAAAAATCCTGATAAAAAAAGAGGTGGCAAAAGCCACCTCTGAATTATAGATATTCTTAATGAATAATCAATTAATCGTCAAACTCGGTATGAACTTTGGGGTGATTATAAACATCCTTATCCAATTCATTTTCACTCTTGGCGACAATAACGCTGACCGCGGCGTCACCGGTAATGTTAACCGCGGTACGGGTCATATCGAGTAGTCGGTCAATACCCAGGATCATACCAATTGCTTCGACTGGTAAGTTAACTTGTGTAAGTACACCTGAAAGCATAATAAGGCCTACACTAGGCACGCCCGCAGTGCCGATTGAAGCAAGAGTTGCTGTTAGAACTACCGTCAATAACTGCGCCATACTTAAATCAACACTATAAGCTTGAGCAATAAACAGTGTTGCAACACCTTGCATGATGGCAGTGCCATCCATGTTAATAGTTGCACCTAGTGGTAGGGTAAATGAATAGGTATTGCGGTGAACACCAAGGTTTTTTTCAACGCAACGCATGGTTACTGGAAGGGTGGCGTTACTGCTGGAAGTACCAAATGCTGTAAGCATGGCTGGCCACATACCCTTAAAGAAATTAATCGGGTTAAGACGTGCCAGGAAAGTAATTAAAGCACCGTAAGTTATTAAAGCATGAAGAATTAATCCACCTACAACTAGAGCAAAGTATGCACCAAGAGAGCCTGCAATTTTATCGAATGGAAATTCAGCAAAAGTTTTAGCAATCAGGAAGAAGACGCCATAAGGTGCAAAGCGCATGATAATGTTCACCAGCTCCATTACCACTTTGTTGACGTCATTAAACCAGTTACCAATTCGTTTACCTTTTTCACCAGCCATGGTGATGGCAAGTCCAACCAAGATTGCAAATACAATGATTTGTAACATCTTTTCGCTAACCATTGCTGTAAAAGGATTGGTGGGAATAATATCAATCAATACTTGAGTTAATGGAGGCTTATCGCTCGCATCAAAGTTTGCGTCACCAATATCCATGCCTACACCGGGCTTAAATATCGAAGCAAGTGACAAAGCACCGACTAAAGCAATTGATGTGGTTAGTAGATAAAGTCCTATTGACTTTAAGCTCAATTTTCCCAGTTTGGATGGATCTGCTAGCGAACTGACACCGCATACCAGGGACACCAGCACTAGCGGAACCATTAGCATTTTCAATGCATTGATGAACCAACTGCCACCCACTTCAAAGATGCCATTGACGAAATAGGTGTAGGCCCAGCTGTCGTCTTGAATCGCTGAACAAGCTTCCTTAGATATACCTTTTGCGCATTGATAGTCGCCAAATTGCAGGAACAGAACGCCAACGATAGCGCCTGCGACCATATAGATCAGAATTTTTAAACTGAGATTCATATTATTAG
>NZ_JABURJ010000046.1 GCF_014762745.1 Kangiella sp. | reverse complement strand
GAAAGTGTAACCCATGTATTTGGACTAAACTGTTACCCATGTTCTTGACATTACACGTCTTTTCTTTTCGTCCTTTTCTTTGGACGAGCAAAGAAAAGGACAAACATTTTCATCTCAACTTTCAGTCTAGGAAATTATAAAGGTATACAACCCTTACAATCCCATCGCCTGTTTAATCAGTTGTTGCTTCAGTAATGGATGCTGATTAGTCAGTGCCAAACCATAACTACGCGTCATCTGTATTAATGGCATATCCTGTTCAAAAAGCAATTTAAAGCCCTGCATGGCTTTTTGCATCATAAATATCTCGCCTTTGCGGGCACGCTCGTAGGGTCGCAGGTTACTTTTGAGGCCGATGTCCAGTTGCTTGCCATTACTCTTTTCGATCACTTGCGCCAGCTCTTCCACATCGCTAAAACCCAGATTAACGCCTTGGCCAGCTAAAGGATGGATGGTATGTGCGGCATCGCCAATTAAGGCGACCCGATCTTTGACCAAGCATTCAGCAGTGCGCTCAATTAATGGAAATGCCACTCGCTGGCTGGTCTCTAAGCATTGTCCAAGTGTGTTTTCAAACGTCTGCTCAAGTCGCTGCAAAAATTCTTTGTCATCTAAGGCCATCAGTTGATCGGCATAGTCGCTTTTAACAGACCAGACGATGGAGCAGTGATGCTCATCAGTCAGTGGTAAGAAGGCTAACGGGCCATTATGGTCAAAACGCTGCCAGGCGGTTTCTTGATGCGGCTTTTCAGTTTTTATGGTGGCTACAATGGCTTTATGGCCATAAGGTTTTTGCTTAGTTTCGATACCACTGTTTTTTCTCAACCATGACATGGCGCCATCGGCAGCGACCAGTAATTTCGCTGAAATATTTTTACCATCAGCCAGTTCAATTATCGCCTGCTCCGCCTGATAGGAAACCTGGGCGCATTTTTGTGGCGACAGGAATTCAATATTTCGATAGGGCTTTATGGCCTGGAACAGGCTGCGACGAAGCACGCGGTTTTCGATAATATGGCCAAGGTTGGGTTCAGCCAAAAGGTTGGCATCAAACTCAATCTTGCCGCGACTGGCTTCGCCGTCCCACACATACATTCTTTGGTAGGCGGTTTTTTCATCCTGCTCAATAAAGCTCCATGCGCTAACCTCATCGAGCAACTTCTGACTGGCTCGAGTGATGGCGCTGACCCGTAAATCATAGTCGCTTTTATCCCAGCTCATTTCCACAGGTTTGGGATCAATAATGGCAATTTTCAGTTGACTCTGCGCCAGCCGAGCAGCCAGTGCCAGACCAACCATACCGCCACCAACAATGATCAGATCATAATCAGGGATACTCTGTTGCATACTCATTCTCTATAAAGCAGCTATTTATGACCTGCTCTTCCAGTTTATTCTGTTCCAATATACGCCATAATTCTGGCATCTTCTGCTTAACATCAAATCTCAGCGTCTCTTTGTATTGCTTGCGCTCCTGTCGCGCCAGCTTCAGCTGGTCGCGAATGTCTTCGGCTGCGGCGTCAATCATGGCATCAGTGATATCATTACGTTGATAGCCCGGCTTTAATATTTCTGCAAACTGTTGAGCAAAGATATCATCAAAATCCTCAGTGATTTCGGTCCAGGCAAGTAGCTTGAGCCTGAGCCGTAGCTGATGTTCAGAAGACTGGCCTTTGTCCTTTGCCATCTGCCTGGCAATCTTTTCACCGTAGCTACTGATCACGCAGCTGGTCATGGCACTAAAACCATCTACCACTGCCATATAACAGAAATGTTCCGCATCGCTGACCTTGCCCGAACGAAAATAATAATGGCGCTGGGCCAGCTCCAGGTTGGCTGCCTTATCGCCTTCCTGAGCCAGACGCATCAGGGTTTCTGTCGAATACTTGTCGTAATCCGTTCTCTCATAAAATTTCGACTCTTTGACCGGATAACCTTTGCTGGCTCGCCACTGAAAACGCTCAAAATCAAAAATCTCTGATACCCACTGGTCATGGTAAAGCTCCCAGTCATCATAGTATTTTACAGCTTCACACAGTTCCTCCGATGCCGCTTGCGATTGCTTGGTATAATCAGGCTCAACGTGTTTTGCATTAACCAGCATTGTGCACAAACAGAGCAGAACACCCGTTGCTGTATGTTGAAAATTTAGAACGTCTGTTTGTGCTTTCATCTGTTTTTCAACTCACTGCATTCTTTTTGTTAATTGCGTTTATTCAAATGCCTACTCGAAACATTTGGCAACTTCGCCTTCCTGAATATTATTTTCTACTGCGTATGTGATGATGTCCGGTGCAGGTTCACTATCAAATTCACCCAGTCCTAAATTGTTTCGTTGCCTGACTAAGTCTGCATAAAGCGTCTGAGCTTTTGATTCAATCTCTTCATCACTAATTTCAACACCTTCTACTTCAGTCGCAAATTGAGTAGTAAATAATTCTCCCAATGGATCGTTTCTTAACTCATACATCTTTTGCCAGGCCTGAATTTCAATATGCAGTTCCTCAATGCGATCGATCTCGGGCTCTTCCTGATTTTCATGATGTGTTAACAGGTGGTTAAGAAAAGTGGTTTTGCAGCGGTGCATTGCAGAATAGCCATCGACAATCGCTCTCTCACAATAAGGCTGAGCTTCTTCCAACGAAGCAGGGTCGCCTTGCAGAAACAAGCGATAAGCCATTTTAACATTGGCAATCGAATCGCCCGCATCCGCCATCTGTTTCAGGTCTTCAGTTTCATAGTAGTCATAATCGGAGGTCTTTTTGATCTCCATACCACTACCGTTATATTCCATTTCAAAATAACCGCGTGTGTTGCCCCAGCCTCTGATTTCATCGACTAGCTTCTGCGAGTTATAACCCGAGCCTGATTTCTGCCAATCATCATACTTTGATACCAACTCGCAAAGCTTATCTTCTGGCTGTTCTTCAGCATTGTCAGCAGCCGGTTTTGTTTCACTATCAACCAATTGCTGTTCCTTCGAGTCATTGGTCAGATTGTTATCACTGCTCTTTTCAACTTCATCAACTGTTTTGCTATTTTGGCTATCGCTAGCTTGTACTACCGGTTGCTGCTGGCCAACTGTTTTAACACTATCCTCAACACTATCTCGAGAAATGCTGCGCCAGGTTAACGTCGCCAAAATCACCACCAGCACTAACATCAAAGATATAATGATTTTATTCTTCATGACTCGCCATTTGACTATTATTAAATCCAAAACCCATTGCCTGACTGGCAAACAATCCTTTAGCGACAGGCGCCACATCCATTGCCTTTAACAATAAATTGCGACTGATTGACAGCGGCAACCAGGGATTACTGAACAGCCGCGCCAATGATTCGGTAACCCATAGGGTCTGCTCACGATCAGGGCTTCTTTTCTGCTGATACTGCCGCAATAACTGATGGGAGCCCACGGCCTGCATCAAAGCTTGAGGATCTTTGCCTGCCTTTTGTTTAGCGGCTACCAACAGCTCGGTTAAATCTGCCACATCGCGCAGACCCAGATTGAAGCCCTGACCGGCAATCGGATGCAACGATTGCGCCGCATTACCTATTAAAACGCAGCGACCGCGAAAAAGGATTTCAGCTTTTAACTGAATGAGCGGAAAAGATTTTCTGGATCCCACCTTTGTGATCCTGCCAAGGCGTGCACCGAAGGCTTCTTCAAGCTTTTTAGCAAACTCAGTTTCATCCAGTTCAATTAACGACTGAGCTTCTTTGGTTGGTTTTGACCAGACCAGCGCCATCCGACCTTTGGTTAGCGGTAACAGGGCTAGTGGGCCATCTTTGGTAAAGCGCTCGTAGGCACAATTCTGATGAGGTAGCTGGGTGGTCAGGTTACAGACTATGGCAGATTTATGATAATCATTGATCTGAGCGTCAATATGCAGCTGCTGACGAAGCGGTGAGCGCGCACCATCGGCCAGCACCACCAAACCTGCTTTGACTTGTTGCGTGCCACTGTCCAGCTCGATTCTCAAAGTTGCTTCATCTGCCGACTGCTCAATATCCACCACTTTGGCTGGTGCGTGATAATCAATCAGTGGCTGTTTGCTGATAGCCTGATTGAGCGCCTGACCCAGTTGCCAGTTTTCAATCACTGCGCCCAGCGCTGGCACATCACATTCCTGGGCGCTAATTCGGGCAAAGCCGCAATGGCCCTGATCGGATACATGAATGGTCTTGATCGGAGCCGCTACTGAGGAGAGATCTTTTTCCAGTCCCAGCTTATTTAAAATATTCAAGGAGGCTGCTGACAAGGCCACGGTTCTGTCATCAAAACCAGGCTGGGCATTGGTTTCAGGTGCAACGGCTTCAAAGACTGCGTTTTCGATGCCTATATTAGCCAACGCCAGAGCCAGACTGGCTCCAGCCATACCACCGCCAATAATCACCACCGGATAGCTTTTCACAAGTTTTGATTTCCTATTGTCTGGCTTGCGCCATTAACTGTTCAATCTCTTCACGTGTTTTCGGCACGCCTTTTGACAGAATGTCGTAACCGTCGCGCGTCACCACCACATCGTCTTCAATACGAATACCAATGCCGCGCCATTTCTTTGCTGCCTTGGTGTTGTCTTTGCCAATATACAATGCAGGCTCAACTGTCAGCACCATGCCCGGCTCCAGCACTCTAGGCTGGCCATGCACCTGATAGTCGCCCACATCATGCACATCGAGGCCAATCCAGTGTCCGGTTTTGTGCATGTAAAAATCACGGTAAGCGCCGCGCTTGATTAACTCTTTAACCTCACCTTTCAAAATCTTTAAATCCACCAGGCCCTTGGTAATGACTTCCACCGCCTTGTCATGAATCTGCGCCCAGTGGTTGCCCGGCTTGATCATTTCAATGGCTGCTAATTGCGCTTCCAGCACGATATCATAGAGTTGGGCCTGCTCCTTAGAATACTGACCATTGACCGGAATGGTGCGGGTAATGTCCGCAGCATAATGCTCAAACTCACAGCCGGCATCCACCAACAGTAAATCACCATCATGCAGTTCATCGGCATTTTCTACATAATGCAGGATGTTTGCGTTATCACCACCGGCGACGATGGACGGATAGGCAGGGTAACGGCAACCGCCCTGCACATAATGATAATGCAGTACGGCTTCCATCTGCATTTCGGTTTTGCCGGGTGTGCAAGCCTTCATGAGTTCAACATGAGCCTTGGCAGCTGTTTTGGCCGCATGGCGCATACGCTGAATTTCAGCAGATGATTTTATCAGCCGCATATCATGCAGATGGTGACGCAAATCAACCAGCTCGCCCGGTGGCTCCGAGCCACGCACCGACTGCGACTGCAGCTGACTGCGCCATTCCATAATATGTTGATCAAACTCAGGATGCGCGCCAAAGGCAAAGTAGATTCGCTCCTTGCCTTCCATCAGGCCCGGCAGGATGTCATCAATGTCGGATATCGGAAAAGCGTCATCCGCTCCAAGCTGCTCCACCACACCTTCCTGCCCAAGACGCTTGCCGTGCCAGATTTCCTGGGTCACGTCTTTCTCGCGATTAAACAGGATAAACTCGCCATGCTTGCGGCCAGGGATCAGTACGGCAACTGCTTCCGGTTCATTAAAGCCAGTCAGATACCAGAAATCATTGTCCTGTCGAAAAGGGTAGTGCACATCATGACTGCGCACTTTTTCGGTGGCAGAAGGAAAAATGGCAATAGAATTGGGACCCATCCATTGCATCAGTTTTTTTCGTCGTGCGGCAAAGTTGATTGCTTGCATCCAATATCCTGTTAAGCGTGTGTTGGCTCGGGTGTGTGAATCCTAATGAATGTTCTTATTCTGTGGCGCCGAAGGTGTGGCCTGGTTAGCAGTAAAGATAATCTGCGCCGACATTTTCACATGCTCGGAAATGGTCATGAAGGCCGACTCCAGTTCTTCGGGATCTTCATCCTCGATAGAAAGATCTATCCTGGCGATCTCGCTCAAATCTCTTAAGGCTTCTTTGGCATCGCCTTCCAGCTCTTTCTCCTGCTTGATTAAACCGTAGCCGGTCAGATAGCCCTGACACCACTCGCCAAGTGCCTGCGCCCGCTGGTCAATCGGGTAGTCATCCTCAGGAATGAGCAAGTCAATTGAGTAGGATTCGGGTTGATAGTCTTTCTGAGTAAAGGCGATGATCTGCTCCAGCTCATCTTCTGCCTGCTGCCCCAGCGGCTCACCATTGGCCAAAAAATCACTCATCTGCTGGGGCCAGCGCCCCGCTTCGGGCACAAAGCCGTGTCCTACCAATCCATGCAACATGCCAGCCAGTTCAGCTCCAGAAAGATCCGGCAGAAATTTCTGGCAGAACTCATTAATTTCTAAATAATTCATTAAGTTAAACGCTTTTCATCTTGTAATTTCGGTTGCTGGCCCATAGTTTAACTCGCCAGGCGGCTAAAACCCAACACTAGCGGCTGAGAATTATTGGATAAAAAGGTGGTAGCAGCATCACAAGTCAAGCTGATTAAACATTGACCAAAAACCGGCTTGACTTTATAGTGTGCTTTAACAAAATCGGGTAACTCACTATGACACAAGGTCAATTAGAGAAACTAGAAGATAAGATCAACGCCTTGTTAGCGCGCTTCGAGAAGATCAATCTCGAGAACAATCAGTTACGCCAACAGGTTAATGAGTTGCGTAATGAGCGTGATCGTCTGCACAGCAAAAATGAAACTGCACGCAAGCAGATTGATATTATGATCTCTCGACTGAAGTCGATGTAGATTGCATTTAAGGTTTTTATAACAATATGGCAAAACCAAAAGTTACACCCATAAACATTACCATTTTGGGGAAAGAGTTCCAGGTCGCCAGTCCTGAAAGCGAACATCAGAAGCTTTTACAGGCCGCGAGCTTTTTGGACAAGCGCATGAAAGAGATCCGTGAATCGGGCAAGGTGCTTGGTCTTGAAAGAATCGCCGTGATGGCTGCACTGAACTTAAGCTATGAGTTAATCAATACGCCTACGCTCGATAGTGACGAAGCTAACGAAATTGAGCAAAGGCTAAGCCACATGAGTCAGAAAATAGACCAGGCTTTAAAACACAGTGAGCAAATAGAACTCACGGATTCTTAATATTTTGTAGCACAGCATTCTCAAACGAGCAGGAACGCAAATTTGCTTTTAACTTTTGTTAGAAGTGTCAGACAGTTAGCGCCTTTATAGCCAACTGACGCCCGGAAGGACCCAGCTAAACTTGAAACATCGACCAGGGTCTATGTTACAATGGCTCTTCCTGGACTGTTCGTCAGTAGCGACCGTCCTCGAGCCGATAATACTTTAATTGGGACTCCTCAATGGAAGTGTTGCGCAAGTCCGCTTCGACCGGAAAGCCTGATCTTCTATATGGACTCCCCCCTGAACCTTTGGGTTCATGGGCTATTACCTACAACGGCAGTCCGGGGTTTTATATTTAGACGCAATGAACGAAGCAGTTGCTCAAAAACATTATCTAAGAACCAGAATTAAGCATGAACGCTTAACGCTGACTAAACCCTTTATGGAGCGCGCAGCGCTTGCCCTTCTTGGCCATGCCTCTCAGGCCACACTGATTGAAGACCACGAAACCATTGCTTTCTATCTGCCTACTCGCGGCGAAATCAGCTGTTTACCTATGATTGAATATGCTCTCAAGCTGGGAAAAAAATGTTACGTGCCCAAAATCTATCCGAATAAAAAGCGAGGCATGTGGTTTCTGCCTTATACCGGCAAAGAGTCGGTCAAAGAAGGCGCCTTTGGCATCCTGGAACCAACAGCCCCAACCAGCAAAGCGGTTCGCCCAAGCGAACTGGATATCATCTTCATGCCGCTGGTAGCCTTTGACCTCAAAGGCAACCGCCTTGGAATGGGCGGTGGCTATTACGACACAGTACTGGCCAACATCCCCAAACACGAACAGCCCAAACTCATCGGCCTAGCCTATAACCTGCAACAGGTTCGTGACATTCCCCAGGAAAAATGGGATATCCAGATGGACGCAGTCATCACCCCCAGCCACTACCGCGTGTTTGAACGCAAGTCTAAGACAAGCATTAATCCAGCACCGAACCACTAGCCCCATAAGAGCTTGTCATAAAGTTTAGTACCTCGTCTGATACAAATATTATTCCGGATACATACACTCCAGCCCCCTTAGATTGAGCTGAGTAGCAACCATGGCATAGCAATTCAAAACAGGACGTTTTGAATAGTAAAATTCGGGTAGGTGACCGAAGGAAATCCCTTTAGGGAGATGGAACGTATTTTACGGTGCGTTAAGTGACTTGGTGGCGACGAAGAGAGTTGAGCAAAGCGAAACCTCAATCTCGGGGTGGCCTTCTCTTTGATTACTTTCTCTTGGCCACTCAAGAGAAAGTAATTCGCTGAGTAGCGAAACACTTGGCTGACAAATAATATCTAGATAATTGATATACCTAACGCTAACAGTATAAATCACACCCAAAACCCAGCCATAACTAACAATTTTTTAGCCCATGCTTTATACTTTGCGCTTTAGTCACCAACAAGCCTAGAGCACTATGAAGTATTGGTTAATGAAGTCTGAGCCGGATGTTTTCGGCATTGAACACCTCAAAGCCCTGCCCAATAAAACAGATCACTGGGATGGCGTTCGCAATTATCAGGCGCGCAACATGATGCGTGATGAAATGAAAAAAGGCGATAAGGTTTTCTTCTACCACTCAAACTGCAAACCTCCAGCAATCGTAGGCATCATGGAAGT
>NZ_JABURJ010000117.1 GCF_014762745.1 Kangiella sp. | reverse complement strand
GGTTTCCAGTCGTTGGTTGGCATGCTGAACATCATATTCAAGAAGTTTTCAGCCAGGCTCATGTCGTTATCAGGATAAACGAATGGATGGCCAACGCTGTAGCGGTAACACATCGCAGCGATAGTTGGCACTTTAGCAATCAGGCGCAAGGCACTGATATCACGGTGTTGTGGATTATTGATGTCCAATGAGTCGTGATAGAAGGCTGATAGTGCGCCAACTACGGAAACCATGATGGCCATGGGGTGGGCATCACGGCGGAAACCGTTGAAGAAGTTCATCATTTGCTGATGAACCATGGTGTGGTTGTTAATTTTAGCAACGAAGCTTTCGTATTCTTCTTTGCTTGGCAATTCGCCATTTAATAGCAGGTAAGCAACTTCTTCAAAATTCGACTGCTCGGCTAGCTGCTCAATAGGATAGCCACGGTATAGTAACTGACCTTTTTCGCCGTCAATATAGGTGATTTTTGATTCACAGGCGCCAGTTGATACGTAACCAGGGTCATAAGTGAAATAGCCAGCTTTGCCTAACGCTCGTACGTCGATAACGTCTTTACCCAAAGTAGGGGAAAGTACGGTCAAATCCAATTCTTCGCCATTGGGTAAGCTAAGTTTAGCTGTTTGTTGCGACATAAAGTCTCCTTTGGACTATAAATTGCTTACTTTTTACTCAAATAATCGAGTCTAATCTCAATCAGGTGGTGCATTCTACAAAATTTTGTCACATTTTACATGAGATATTTTTGTGACACTTGATGATGATCAATAAGATTTTGGCATATATAGAAAATCTATTGGGTTAATTAATTGTAATCCCCGACAAGCACTTATATAATTTGCGTCCGAAACTTTGTATCACTACGGGGTTCCTGTCTGCAGCGTATTTTCGGTCGCATTTCACGCAATTAAGCAAGGCAGGACACAGAGACTCACGCCCTGGCGACCTGGGCAAAAATAGATAAGATACGTCGTGAATCAAAAGAGACCAACAAACCTGAATCTTGCTACGATAAAATTCCCTGTACCCGCAATTTCTTCGATTTTGCACCGTATTACAGGCGTGATTTTATTCTTCGCCGTACCAATCCTTTTATGGATGCTACAAAAATCCCTTAACCCAGCTGGCTTTAGTGAATTGCAGACCATGTTTGCAGAGTCATTCTTATGGCAATTCATTCTTTGGGCCATTACCACCGCTGTTGCCTACCATGTCATTGCAGGTGTTCGTCATTTGCTGATGGATATGGATATTGGTGAGTCGCTTGAAGGCGGTCGTCGCGGTGCCTGGCTGGTCATCATTCTTTCTGCAATCGCTGCAGTAGCATTAGGGGTATGGGTATGGGCGTAGTAACAGCATCAACCAGTCTGGGTCGCTCTGGCCTGCATGACTGGATTATCCAGCGTGTGTCAGCCATCGTTATGCTGGCTTATGTCATCTATCTGGGCTATTTCTTGTGCACAACTCCTGAGCTGACGTTCCCTGTCTGGCAAGAGCTGTTTGCATCAACCTTTATGAAAGTATTCTCGTTATTGGCATTATTGTCAGTAATTGGACATGCTTGGATTGGTTTGTGGATTGTATCCACTGACTATATGCCAAAAGTGGCGATTCGTTTCATCTTCCAAGTATTAGTCATTCTCATTTGTCTTGCACTTTTAGTGTGGGGCATTCAGATTCTGTGGAGCCTATAAAGCATGTCTGACCAAATCTCCTCTATTCCAACCTATACCTTTGATGCGGTAATCGTTGGTGGCGGTGGCGCTGGTATGCGTGCATCGCTGCAATTGGC
>NZ_JABURJ010000088.1 GCF_014762745.1 Kangiella sp. | reverse complement strand
TTTACTTTTCTTCATTTCCAGATAATACTAAATTATAGTTATCTGGATCAGCCCCTTATTATTAAATTCAAAAAGGTTAGGTGGCATCAATTTACAGCATTACCCAATTGTACAGCTGCGCAGATCGAAAGCTGCTATTTCAGGCTCGAAAATTTAGGCCACACTCAAAATGTTGCAAAGTTTGAGGCAATGGAGCTTTTATCTCACAGAGCCTACAATCAACTGAACCATTTTAGAATCTTTCTAGATGAGACTGGATGTCATGAGTTTTTCGCCGAGTCAGCAAATATAGTCACAGAAAGATGCAATTAAGGGACACAGGTCAGAGTAAATTCACAAATGAATAAAGCGTCATTAGGCAATGTAACGGTCACGGTTGACTCAGAAAAGACTAAGGAAATATACAGCTTAATTACAAACGGCAGTGCCGTTGATTGTGGGTGCTCGTATTGTCGTAACTTCTTAGCGCAAGCACCCAACTGTTTCCCACAAGATGTACTTAACTTTTTTGAACAGTGTGGTATTGATCCAATAAAAGATGCAGAGGTTTATGAAATGGGGCCAGTACCACTGGACAATGAACTACATTTATACTGCGGGGAATACTATTTCATTTGCGAGTCTGAGCCAGATGATGTTGCCGATAAACTGCCTAATGGGTTCGAGTTTACCATTACAGCGCCTTCATCTTTAGAGCCTGAGGAGTTTAGAAATATTAAAGGCTCAATGTGCTTTAGCTTTATGTACCCGATACCGTGGGTTCTATCTGAAAAGCCATGAAGCAACCATAGCCTCGAACCAAAAGAGTTACTTACAGGACACAAACTGGTGCACTACCTAAAAGCAAATTCTGAATTAATGGGATCGGAGTGAATTAATATAATCAAAAGGATATAAAAACCATGAAAACTAAAGTTTGGATAACTCTAATTTTAATAACTGCCGCACTAGCGGGCGCTTATTTTTACACAAAATCCAAACAGCCCAGCCCACAAAACGCCGAGCTCAGTCAAAGCCAAGAAGAGGATGTTAAAGCTGAGAACGTTATAGAAACTTCTGAGTTACTCAGCAATCATCCAGAGGCTGATTCCGTTCAACGGCCTAATAATAAAGCTATTGACTCAACCACAGCCCAAAAGACAGACAAGAACATTGTTAAATTAATTGACTCAATTGAACAAAACGGTGCACTAAGTACTAATGAGATTCAAAAGTTAATGTCAAATCCTAAAGCCTTCGATGACGCTTTATATAAACTGGAAGAGTCTTATTATGAGCCCGAATATAGCTACGAAACAAAGGTTAAGTATCAACATTTCTTCAATACCAGTCCATTCCATCTTCAGGGTAAGGCGCAGCTCAGTAATTTACAGTGTTCCCCAAAAATGTGTCTGGCAAAAGTTGCAGGGATTCAAAGAGAACAGTTAACTGAATACACTCAAAGCGTACAGTCATCTGAGGATTTACCTATCAAGGCTCTGGCTGTTGGTTTTAACGGAAATGATATATTGTTGGCGTTCTCTACAGATCCAGAAGTTAATGCTTTTATAACTCGAAAAGAGACTGATGAGTAAAACTGAGGAAATCTAATGAACAGTAATAAATTACGATCCTCCTACTGGGTTATTGCAGCCTTGTTGATGTTAGCCGCTGTTTTAGCCAATCAGTTCAGCGATGAGTTTAGCTGGGATAAGTTTGATTACCTGGTGTTCGGTATCATGTTGCTTGGTGCTGGCCTGGCGATTGAGCTGGTGCTTCAATTTGCCAAAAAACCGCTATATCGACTAGGACTGCTCATTGCGATTGCAGTGGTTTTCTTGTTGGTATGGGCAGAGCTGGCGGTTGGGATTTTTCATTAAACACTTAGGTTGTGGTTAGGTTCACTTTATTTAGACAACCAATAGTTATTTATAAAACGTTAGAGTAGAACCAAATGTAGAGTGCGTCGCGACGCACCGCATAACTTTCCATCAACTCCAATGGTGCGTCGTGACGCACCCTACTTAAGAGTTACTGCTGACTTAAACTAAGACTAGCCGCCAAACCTATAGTAAACGCAAGGCTCTCAATGATATGATGCAGTACATTCACACCAATATCGCCCTCCCATGAAATTATTAGTTCGAAATCTTGCCCGTACCACTACTGAAGAACAAGTTACAGCCCTATTCGAAGAGTATGGAACCGTTCAGTGGTGCAATTTGATTATGGATAAGGCCACTGGCGGCTCCAAAGGCTTTGGTTTTGTTGAAATGCCTAAGCCAGGCGAAGCTAAAGCAGCAACCAAAAACCTGAACGGCAAGGTCATTGACGGCAGTAAAATCCGAGTGAAAAAAGCGGAAGATAAAAAAGATTCTGAGTAACCCCCTATTTCGAGCTTATCAAGATTAACGGTAAGCTCGGCTTCAACTGATTATTTCCCTATCCTGCATCCAGTGCTAGACTGAGTCACATCAATATTTAAACAAAAAGTTAATTGGGGGTTCTATGGTTGTTAATAAAGGCGTACTAAGGCTGGCGATCCTTAGCTTTCTGATTATGTTTAATGGGTTTGCGATGGCGGCTGAGTCCAATAAGGACAAGCTCAAGAAGATGCTGGATGGTACTAACAAGCAACAGGCAACTTCCAGTATCCCTGATGAATTTCTAACGGGTCATTGGATTGGTATGTACGACTATGACAACCGTACTGCGGATACGCCTCCTGCGAATACCTTTACCATGGTCATGGAGAAAACTCCTGATGGTATTGCAGGAATCATTTTGGAGCCCGACCTAAACCCTCAATTTTACGCCCAGATTGCTGAAGTCATTAATCCTGAAGTGAGCGGCAAGAAGTTTACCTTTACCAAAAAATACAATAGTGGAACGACTATTGAATACTCTCTCGAAGTAGATATTCCAAACCGAGTACAGTACGGTACCTGGAAGATAAAAAATGGGCCTTCTGGTGTTGTTCTTATGAGCAAAATTGAAGCTAAGGATTTTGAGTAGCATCGACATCTGATTGAATCGCCTCTTTTAACGAAGAGGCATTATCAGTCGTCACCGTTATAGTTCTCTTTTCGCCTTTTGTCGTAATCTCTATGGCTTCTTTTCCTCGGCCAATATAGCCAAGCTTGTTCGCTTTTATCCGATAACCGAAGCCCAAGAACTCTTTTGCCGGATTGCCCAGCTTAAAGCTGACTTTCTCAATATCGCTTAACGCTATTTTAGTTTTACCAAATGCGCCAATGCTTAGATATAAGTAGCCGTCATCAACCTTTGTGATTATCTGTATCTTAGACACATACCAAGAAACCAGGGCTGTTATCAGGCAGATAATTAAGACCCAATGACTCTCAATGGCATTGTCTGGCGAAGGTTTGCCCAGAACAGCCTGCTCATAAAACATGTAGCCATACATCAGAGCTATGATCACCAGGAAGACAGTAATCACTGTCATCAGTTTTTTGGGCATGATGGGTTGGGTTTCGAAATATTGCACTGCTAACACCTGAGCTTTAATTGTTTAGGACGATTCTAATTTGGCTGAAGGCAGTATGCAATTGTCAGACCAGCTTTGTATTAAAAGATGCTAATTTGACACTGATATTCGCTTTGTTTCATAGTGTTAGGTGTAGATTGTTTAATCACTCAGAGGATCAGGGATGCAGTTCCAATGTAATGATGCGACTATAGAAAACACGCTACTGTCTCACAAGAAGCTTGAAGAAATCATCCAGGCTCAAACCTCTATTGCTCGTCTAGGTATTAATTTCGGTGCCATTCTCAATGAAGCCTGCCTGCAGTCACAGAAGCTCACTAATGCCCATGGAGCCGTCATTGAATTAACTGAAGATACTGAGATGGTAATCAGGGCGGCAACAGGCATTGCCTCACATTACTATGGTGTTAGAAGGGATAGTGCCAATAATATGTCTGCGATAGCTATACGAACGCAGCAAGCACTTATCGCGAATGATACCGAAAATGATCAAAGAGTGGATCAGGTTTCCAGAGCTGCTATTGGACATCGCTCAATGGTGGTATTTCCATTATTTCATCAAAAAAAAAGTAGTTGGTGTGCTAAAGGTACTGTCAAGCAAACCCAATTTCTTTTCAATTCTGGAACTGAAGATTATTGCTTACATGTCTGAGTTGGTTGCAAGTACAATGTTCCACGCCCAATATTACGCCCAGGACGAACTATTCCGTCGTGCTACTCGAGATGAGCTAACCGGTATTTCTAACCGCGCCCTATTCATGGATCACCTGCACCAAAATATCGCTCATGCCAAACGTGACGGCAGTAAAGTCGCGCTTATAGCCATTGATATGGATAACCTCAAAGTTCTGAATGACACCTATGGACACCATATTGGAGACAAGGCACTTAAAACACTGGCCGAGCGATTTTCTAAAACCATCAGAAGCTCCGATACGGTTGCGCGTTTTGGAGGTGACGAATTTGCAATTACTCTGTCGCCGGTGAATGGCAGTGAATCTGCCCAGGCAGTGATCGGTAATTTGATTCAGTCTCTCAAGCAGCCTATGGTAGAGGAAGAGCAAGAGTTTCAATTAGGGGCGAGCTTTGGCTTTGCTATTTATCCAGATGATGCTGAAGAGGTTGAAGCCTTACTGGAAATTGCCGATCAGAGAATGTTCACCAACAAACGAGAGCGTAAAAAAGAAAGGCAATAATACTCTTTAAGCTATGGGTTGGATTGTTTAATAAGGGTACGAACTTGTTCCAAGATTGAAGGGTCAATAGTCTCACCCTCATCCTCAAGTTCTTCTTTTGCAGCTTGGTAGTTATTGTTTGCTGCCTGTTGTAACCAATACTGATATTGCTCAACACTGGCATCAGTTCCTTTTCCTGTCAGATACATTTGAGCAACTTTGTACTGAGACTCTCCGTCATTTTGCTTGGCAGCTTTTAAATACCAGTTGAAAGCTTTCTGCTCATTGTTCGGGATCTCATCATCTGTTTCATAATAGACGCCAAGGTTATATTGAGCCAGTAGATGCCCTCCAGCCGCAGCCTTTTCCCATAACTCAAGCGCTTTAGCATGATTTCTCCACCGCCCTTCATGATTGTAATTAATGTTGGCCAGGTTATTCATGGCAGATAAGCTGTTATGGCTGATAGCTCGCTCATACCAATAAATGGCCTGACGGATATCTTTTTTAGTTCCTTTACCTTCCGCGTAATAATAACCCACCTGAAAAAGCGCATCAGGATCACTGGCTTTAGCCGCCACCAAGTAATGCTCAAGCGCTTTTTTATAATCCTGTTCTACGCCAGCACCATTCTCATACATCCAGGCTAAATTATAATAAGCATTGATGTCGTCCAGGCTTTTTGCTCTTTCAAACCAGTAAAATGCTTCCTCATAACTCTCTTCAGTTCCGAAGCCATTGAGATAAAAGTAACCCAGGTCAGACATCCCCGGTGGATGTTCCAGTTCAGCAGCCTTTTTGAAATATTGGAATGCAGTTTCGAGGTCTTTATCAACGCCATCGCCATCACGGAATGATAAACCTAAATAATAAGTTGCTTTGACATGATTGGAGCGAGAGGCCATTTTATAGAGTTCGATGGCTTTGAATTTATCTTCAGCAACCACCTCACCCATATCATAAATATAAGCCAGCTCAAACTGAGCGTCCGGGTCAGCGTTAAACGACGCTTGGCTAAACCAATAAATGGCTTCTTCATAGTCGACAGCAACACCTTCGCCATAGTAGAACATATAACCTAAATTACGCTGAGCATCGGCATCCCCGCCCATCGCTGCCAGCAGATACCAGTAAGCAGCCTCTTCATGATTTTGCTCAACCACTTCCCCGACATTATACATATAACCCAGATAAAACTGTGGCACACTGTATCCCAGATGAGCGAGGTAGTGCATGAAGTAATATGCCGACTCCTTTTGTCCAGCATCATAAAGATCCGCTGCATAATAGAACTGCTGTTCAGCATCCAGTAATTGCTGCTGCCCGATAGTTTCCAGCAATGGAGTCACTAAAGACTTTAGTCCGGAGTTACTGAACCAGTCACTTTCCTGAAATTGCTCATAACGTTTTTCAACACTCTGCCGCACCTGATCTTCGGCCGCGAATAACGTCAGCCAAGGAAAAACCAGGCACAATAAAAATATGAGCAATCTCGGCAACATGAACACTAACCCGCCAGCTGCCTCAGAGCCAAACGAATGAGCTCTTCACTTTTAGCATCATCATGCGCTACCTGAGTGACAGCTTTACTGGCAATCTGAGGCTTATAGCCCAGAGCAATCAAGGCACTAACGGCTTCTTGGGAAGCATCAGTTTTGGCAGAACTTGGCGCACTGGTTTCTGAAGGTTTGCTGGATGAGAGTCCTGAGCTGATTGACCAATCTTTGAGGCGATCGGACATTTCAACCAATAGACGCTCTGCCGTTTTCTTGCCGACACCGGGTAACTTAACTAGACGATCCACACTGCCATCATGCACTGTCATGACAAATTCATCCGACTCCATGCCAGACAAGATCCCCAGAGCAAGCTTTGGGCCAACGCCATTCACTTTAATCAACTCACGAAACAACGCGCGGTCCTTGGTGCTGATGAAACCATAAAGCGCGTGCAAATTTTCAGAAATCGACATATGCGTTGAAAGAATTGCCTGTTCGCCCTCTTCCGGTAATTGGTAGAAAGTGGTCATTGGCACCTGAATTTCGTAACCGACACCAGCACCGGTTTCAATGATGACAAAAGGAGGGATTTTTTCAATTAATGTACCGCGAATTCTTCCGATCAACGTAAACGTCCTCTGGTTATCGTTTTAACACCCTTCAGTTGAGCAAGCCCCTGAGTAGTGTTGGCATGACATAAAGCCACCGCCAAAGCATCGGCCGCATCAGCCTGTGGGCTGCTTGGGAGTTTTAATAATGTCTTAACCATGTGTTGTACCTGAGTTTTATCGGCTCCGCCAGTGCCAACCACAGACTGCTTGACCTTCCTGGCAGGATATTCAGAAACAGGTAGCGCATAATGGCTGGCAGCGACAATGGCAGCACCGCGCGCCTGTCCCAGTTTCAATGCGGAATCGGCATTCTTGGATAGAAACACTGACTCAATGGCAAACTCATCAGGCTTAAACTCCTGAATTAACTCACACACACTATCAAATATCTGCTTAAGCTTTAAATCCAAGGTCTCATCCTTAATTCGAATACAACCGCTGGTGATATAGCGCGGTCGATTGGCAGGAATTTGACCGCCCACTTCGATAATACCGAAACCCGTCAGGCGAGAACCTGGGTCAATTCCAAGAATGATAGGCATTAAAGCTCCAACAGAAAGTAATCATTATTCTCAATCGCCTATTAGACTTTTTCTAGCAGCAATGGTCAAGGTGGGCGGAAAGGGGCTTGCCTCTGGTCTGGTGATGCACCCAAGAGCAAGCTCCGTCAGGAGTTAGGTAGGGGAAGGCCAATGTGCCTGCCCAAAAACCCAATGTTGGGTTACGCCTTCGGCTAACCCAACCTATAAAAAAAGCGAGTTTC
This sequence comes from Kangiella sp., assembly GCF_014762745.1. Taxonomy (GTDB): domain Bacteria; phylum Pseudomonadota; class Gammaproteobacteria; order Enterobacterales; family Kangiellaceae; genus Kangiella. The sequence continues at coordinate 1,253 of NZ_JABURJ010000088.1, read as the reverse complement.
TAGGTCAGCGATGCCCTCTGATTCAGACCGAAAATAAATTTAACACAGTATCGAAGAAGATAAATCTATCTAGAAATGATTTAGATGAAGGTGAGGCGCGGTGAAAGCCCCACCAAATATACACCACACCTAGAAGCTCTCTAGGCGAAAGCGAGACGAGGGAAATTTATTTTTACGATACAGAGTTTACAATCTGTTGTACGGACAACTCATGAGTTGTCCCTACAAAATAAACTCAACAAAGCCTCATCCAATATTAATCACACTCATAGAAGCACCTAGGCGATGGCGAGACGAGGCAAATTTATTTTTACGATGATGAGTTTACGAGCTGTAAATGATTTTGAGTAAAAATAAATTTAACACAGTATCGCTAGGGTAAAAGTATATAGAAATGAATTAGATGAAGATGAGGCACGGCGAAAGCATATTAAAAGGGAGGCGTTCACATGAAGTGAATAACGAGCTTTGAATATGCTTTCAACAAAGCCTCATCGAATATAAACATTTCTAGATGAGGTCGTAAGATTCGGAGGGAATATCAGCGTTAGTATACACATTCTGCGTATCATCAAGCTCTTCCAGACGATCCACCAGTCGAATCACTTTGGCACCGTCATCAACAGTCAGCTCAGCTTGAGTCGATGGCAGCATGGAGACTTCTGCATTTTCTGGCTCAAAGCCAGCTTTGATTAACGCATCTTTAATATCGAGGAAATCCTCTGGAGTGGTCAGAACTTCAAAGGAACCATCGTCATGGGCAATAAAATCTTCTGCACCCGCTTCGAGAGCTGCTTCCATCAAGGCTTCTTCTTCAACGTTATCGCCAAAGACGAACTGACCTTTTTTCTCGAACAAATATGCAACCGAGCCATTAGTGCCTAGATTGCCGCCATGCTTAGTAAAAGCATGACGAACTTCACCCACTGTACGATTTTTGTTGTCGGTCATGCACTCAACCAGAATCGCAACACCACCAGGGCCATAACCTTCATAGGTTAACTCTTCGTAGTTGTCACCTTCTGCATTACCAGTACCGCGATCAATCGCTTTCTCAATGGTGTCTTTCTTCATGTTAGCGCCAAGCGCTTTATCCATGGCCGCTCTTAGTCTTGGGTTATCATTCGGATCGCCACCACCTTCTTTCGCGGCTACTACTAGCTCACGAATGATTTTGGTAAAGATTTTCCCGCGTTTAGCATCTTGTGCTGCTTTGCGGTGTTTGATGTTTGCCCATTTTGAGTGACCAGCCA
>NZ_JABURJ010000093.1 GCF_014762745.1 Kangiella sp. | reverse complement strand
GTAGCTGATGAGAACTACAGCATTGAAGATAATCGCTCATCCTTAAGCTTGCTCCTTGACCACAAACTGCTTCTAGTATTTCACCAAGGGCACTTCGGAAGGTCGTGGGCAATCATAATATCCTTATCAATTATAGCCGTACCCTAAGGGCACGTGAGTAGTGAAACCTATGTCTGTTTAGTACTTCAGTCAAGCACAAAATAATAATCTAGTTGCTGATGGTAACGATAATCTCGAAAGTGTCTTTTAAACAGTGACATCTGTATAATCTGCTCAGGCTAATTCGGAGCATTTATGCAAACAAATCTACCTTCACAACAGCAATTACTACAACAAGTTCATCATTCGATAAACTCTAATCAAATAGAACAAGCCTGGAAGCAATGTCAGCAACTGCTAAAGCAGCACCCAAAATTTGCAGATGCATGGATGACAAATTCATTTATTGCTATGAGAGCAGGCAAATTAGAGGTGGCTATAACATCTATCGATAAGGCAATTAAGCTAGCCCCAAACCAAATCAATTTTAAGCTTAATAAAGTGATGCTTTTAGAACAATGTGGAGAGATAGGGAATGCATGTAAGTTAGGAGCTCAGTTACTTGATAGAAATGTTACAGAGCAAGCTGTGCTAAAGTCCCTTGCTGCATTTTTTAATAGAACTCAGAGATATGAGCTGTTAGAAAAGTGTTACCTAAAACTACTTGTAAATGAACCAAACAATCAAGAACTATTATTTAACCTAGCTAATGTGAACTTATTTCTGGGTAATATAGAGGAAGCGAATGCGCTTGCTACAAAAGCTTTAAAAGGAAATGAGTTGGACTGTGATATTCATTTCTTTAGAAGTCACTTGAAGAAACAAAGCACTTCTAGCAATCATATAAAGGAATTAGAAAAGTTTTCGCAAGCCCTATAAAAGACGCAGTGCGTAAGGCAAAAATATACTATGCGTTGGCAAAGGAGCTGGAAGATTGTGAGAGGTTTTCTGAAAGCTACAAAATTCGGCAATTAGGTGCAGAAGTATATCGTAAAAGTTTAAATTACAATTTAAACGATGAGCTAAACTTTATTCGTGCAATAAAGCAGACTTATACAGCGCAAACTCTTAAAGAGAAGAAGGAAAGACAGGCGACTGAGCTTGAATCTAATAAACCTATATTCGTGGTTGGGTTGCCTCGTACAGGAACAACATTACTGGAAAGGATTGTAAGTAGTCATAGCAAGGTTACTTCTGCAGGTGAATTAACACACTTTAATCGGTTGATGAGTGCTGGTATGGATCAACTGGGACTTGTTCCACAATTATCCCGTAGCGAGATGGTGTCGGAGTCAACGAAGTTAGATTTTGTTCAGCTTGGCAAACAATATTTAGAAGCCACTAAAGCATTAGTTGGCAAAAAGGAGCATTTTATAGATAAGCTTCCACAGAACTCTTTGTATATTGGCTTAATTCATTTGGCGTTACCAAAGGCCAAGGTGCTGCTTCTTGAGAGACATCCTCTTGATGTCTGTTACTCTGTATATAAACAACTTTTTACGGATGCTTTTCATTTCTCCTATGATCTTGAAGAGTTAGCAGACTATTATCATGAACATCAGTTGCTGATGGCTCATTGGCAAAAAGAGTTACCCAATGTGGTGAAGACAGTTAGGTATGAGGCGCTGGTTAATAACTTAGAGGATAATGCTAAAGCTGTTATTGATTTCTGTGGTTTAGATTGGGAGGAGTCATGTCTAGAGTTTCACAAAAACAAACAGGCCACGACAACCGCAAGTGCGAGCCAAGTCAGGCAGAAAGTTTATTCTAGCTCAATTGGAATGTGGAAAAACTATAAAAATGAGTTACAGCCATTGATTAGTAAGCTCGAGGCTTATGGTTGTTTGGAAGGGTGGGAATACTAACAGTAATATTATAGTAAAAGTAATGAAGAAAAGGCCTCAACTGAGGCCTTTGTTTTATTATTTACTTTTTAAATTTTGATTTTCCAACTTTTCCTTTAGGCTTTCCTTTGTCTTTGCCTTTAAATTTCGGATTATCACCTTTCCCTGATTTTTGATCGCCTATTACGGTTAGGTTCATTGGTCTGCCAGCAACATGGGCTTTGCTTAGAATTTGCAGCACCTCTTTTGGCATACCTGAAGGTAAATCTACCGTTGTGAATTCATCAAAAATATCAATACGGCCGATATACTCACTATCAAGTTCAGCTTCGTTGGCTATTGCACCGACGATGTTGCTGACTTTAACATTGTGACTGTGACCGGCATCGATTTTGAAGCGTTCCATTTCAATATCAGGGTGTGCTTTAAGCGGTTGTGCGTACGGTGAAAAACTTCTATCGCTGCTACGCTTAGAGCCTTCATCGCGACTTTTACGATCGCGTCTTTCACCTCTTTCAGGTCTATCAGCTCTATCGCTACGTTCTTTTTTAGCTTTAGGCATTTCTTTCAGAATTAATTCATCTCCACCCGCAAGCTTTGCCAGGGCGGCAGCAATGATTTCTGGTTCACAGTCGGTTTTAGCTTCAAGCTTTTGTACAAACTGTTTAAAGAAATTTAAATCATTACTTTCTATGGTGCTTAGAATTTTTCGTTCAAAACGACTCATGCGCTGCTCATTGATATTTTCAATGCTGGGCATTTGCATTTCGGTTATAGGTTGATTAGTAGCGCGCTCGATGGCTTTCAGCATACGTCGTTCGCGGTGTGCCACGAACAAAATGGCGTGCCCACTTCGACCTGCACGACCGGTTCGACCAATACGGTGAACATAAGACTCTGTGTCATATGGAATATCGTAGTTAACTACGTGACTGATACGTTCAACGTCCAGACCACGTGCTGCTACATCGGTTGCAATTAGAATGTCGCTTTGACCTTTCTTTAATTTTTCGACGATGCGCTCACGTGCATTCTGTGCGATATCACCATTGAGTGCCTCTGCTCTGAAACCACGCGCCGTTAATTTATCAGCAAGTTCGATGGTGGCAATTTTGGTCCGTACGAAAATGATCATGCCATCAAACTCTTCGGTTTCCAGTACGCGTGTCAAAGCATCTAATTTATGTAAACCGCTGACCAGCCAGTAGCGCTGATCAATAGTTGTGGCGGTACTGGTTTTGGTCTGAATCTTGATATGCTCAGGCTCATGCAGATACTTTTCGGCAACCTTTTTAATTTCTTTCGGCATGGTGGCAGAAAATAGTGCTATCTGGCGTGTGTCAGGTGTATGGCCTAATACCCACTCGACATCTTCGATAAAACCCATGCGTAACATTTCGTCTGCTTCGTCCAATACTAACGCTTTGAGGTTATCCAGTTTCAATGTTCCACGACGGATATGATCCATGACGCGGCCTGGTGTTCCAACAACAATTTGGGCGCCACGTCTAAGCTGGCGTAGCTGAATATCGTATTTTTGGCCACCATAGATTGGCAGTACATTCATGCCTGGCATATTTTTAGCATAACTTTGGCAGGCTTCAGCAACCTGGATCGCAAGTTCACGGGTGGGAGCTAAAACTAATAATTGGGTGTTATTATCTTTGGGGTCCAGTTTGGACAGCATTGGCAAAGCAAAGGCAGCCGTTTTACCGGTACCAGTTTGTGCTTGACCAATAATATCTTTTCCAGCCATAAGCACTGGAATACTGGCGCTCTGGATAGGCGATGGTTGCTCGTAGCCAACTTGCTTAATGGATTTTAATACGGCAGGCGAAAGTCCCAGTTCGTCAAAACTGGTAATGGTTTGATCTTGTGTCATCAGTGTTACCTATAAAAACATGAAGAGCGAATTTGCTCGAATAAGCGTAGGCCAACTGAAAACCCAATTTCAAAAGATACAACAATCGCGGAATAATCGTAGAAAGGATGTACTGAACTGACCACTTGCTTAACGGGGGCGATTATACACACTATTTAAGACAGGTGTTAGTGCTATCGCAGACTAGTCAAACGATTAAATGCGATTGCTTTGAATGGCACAATCTGACATTCTTTAAAAAAAGATGACATTGGGGTGAAAAAATGAGGTTACTGGGGATTGCTTTAGCGTTTTTGGTATTAAGTGGCTGCTGGTGGCAGGATGAGATGGTTCAGATCCAGAAGAATGGTGATATGACCATGGCTATTATTGTCATGCCCGACTGGGAGTTCACGTCGAAAGAAGAGGTGCAGTCCAGGGCGGCTAGTTATGAAGATGAAATGCGTAAAGCTGGCTGGCTAATTAATAAAAACACCGAATCTAAGGCAAATGGGGAGTTTAATTTACATTACATTCTCAAAGGAAATTTGCTCAGAGTAAATCAGCAAACGTCATTTTATGAGATCGTCTCGCGAAACTCCAAACAAGTAACCATCAGATTCTTAACGCCGCGCATTGATGAGGAAAGAGTTGATCGTAAGCTTTATTTTGATTACTCGATTGCCAATACGGCTACGGTGTTTGATAAAAACAAAAGTCTTGTTCAGGAAGTGGAAACAGTTAATGAGGATGACCGATATATCATTTCTCTTTAACAATAAAAAAGCCGGTGGCTGGCCGGCTTAGGTTAGCTTTAAGACTATTGTTTATAGATTTTACCGTCCTTCATAATGAATGAGACCTTCTGTAGCAGTTTGATATCTTCTGCTGGATTACCTTTAACCGCGATAATATCGGCTAATTTTCCTTTAGCAATGACTCCTAGCTGGTCATTGTCCAGTAACTCGGCTGATGTGACGGTGGCGCTTTGAATGGCTGCCATCGGTGGCATGCCTGCTTCAACCATATATTCAAACTCTTTAGCATTATCTCCATGAGCTGAAACACCACTGTCTGTGCCGAAAGCAATCTTAACACCATAGTCGTAGGCTTCTGCGAAGGTATTCTGGATTTGCGGGCCAACTGCACGTGCTTTGGGACGAACGATTTCAGGGAAGAAACCATCAATTTCAGCTTTTTCTGCCACAAACTTACCAGCGATCACGGTTGGCACATAGTAGGTACCGTGTTTTTTCATAGCACGCATGACTTCTTTATCCATATAGGTGCCATGCTCGATACTGGTGATACCGGCTTCAATAGCGCGAAGCATACCTTCTTTGCCGTGGGCATGAGCCGCCACGTGCATACCATAATCTTTGGCGGTATCAATAACCGACTTTAGCTCTTCAACGGTAAATTGTGGATTCTGGCCACTTTTCGCCAGACTCAGAACACCGCCAGTAGCAGTGACCTTAATAAAATCCGCACCCTCTTTATAACGTTGACGCACCGCTTTCTTGGCATCCTCGACACTGTTGATGACGCCTTCTTTTGGACCTGGGTCACCCATCAACTGTGCATTAACACCATTGGTTGGGTCGGCATGTCCACCGGTCGAAGCAATCGACTTGCCTGCGGAATAAATGCGGGGACCGTCCACCCAGCCCTGATTGATGGCGTTGCGCAAAGAAATAGTAACGTTGTAGCTATCGCCTGGGTTACGCACAGTCGTAAAACCAGCGAGCAGAGTGCGCATGCCATATTCTTGGGCGCGGTAGGCCAGGTCAGCGGGATTCAGTGTGAAGCCTTCAACATAGGCGGTCGGACTCATCTCACCATCCAGATGAACGTGCATATCCATAAGGCCTGGTAGGCAGGTTTTATCGCTCAGGTCTATTAGTGATGCGCTGGCAGGTTTGTTGGTGGTTACTTCGCTGATGGTATTACCGGTAACCTTAATAAAGCGTTCACCTAAAAAATCGCCGGCTTGGGTATCAATCAGGTTGCCGCAATGCAGCCAGCTAGAATCGGTCACTTCCTTAGCCAGGCTTGGATTGATGGATATGGATGCAATAATAGTGGCTAGTGCCAAAGTCGTTTTTGTCATCTTCATAATGTTCCCCATTGGTTAGTGGATACAGAAATACCTTAATTGACAGGTTAGTGCAATCCGGATGGGTGAGCCTGGGCATGAAAACTGTAACTAACTGTTAATTCCAACCCGGCGGGATAATAGTATTTCAAGTGGCTTTTGGTACAATGCAGGCAACTTTTCTCTCTAATACTAATAGGCGATATTTTTGGCAAACTCAGTTCCTGCTTCGCTTAGACCTTTTAATACCTTTGGGGTCGAGGCAACCTGTAATGAGCTAATCAGCTTTAATGATGAAGAATCTATTCAAAGCTGGCTCAAAGCGGAAAAGCCTGCGCTTGATTCGCTCTTTATTCTCGGTGGCGGCAGTAATCTGCTTTTGTTGGGTCATATCCCACTGACTTTTCTGCAAGCGAGTATTCAGGTGATTAACTATATGGAGCAGCAGGCTGGCGATGATGTGTTGGTGACTGTTGGGGCGGGAGTGAATTGGCATCAGCTGGTGCTGGATAGTTTGAATAAAGGATATTCAGGCCTTGAGAATTTATCATTGATTCCCGGCAATGTAGGTGCAGCCCCGATTCAGAACATTGGTGCTTACGGTGTTGAGCTGAAAGATCGCTTTGTCAGTTTACGAGCTGTCGAGTTAGCGAGTGGTGATGTTAGAGAGTTTTCGGCACAAGACTGCCAGTTTGGTTATCGCGACAGTATTTTCAAGAGGGCTTTGAAGGGGCGCTATGTGATTACACAGGTGACCTTACGCTTAAATAAACATTCGCAGCCGCACATTGAGTATGGCCCCCTAAAGCAAATGTTAGCAGATGAAACTGCGATCACGGCCAAGCAGGTCAGCGATGCAGTAATTGCCATCCGGCAGAGTAAACTGCCGGATCCAGCTCAACTTGGCAATGCCGGTTCATTCTTCAAGAATCCTGTTGTGACCGAAGAGCAATTCCAGACATTACATGATGCATTTCCTGAGCTGGTTGCTTATCCGGTGGGTGACAAACACTATAAACTTGCCGCAGGCTGGCTCATAGAGAAGGCCGGCTTAAAGGGGTATCGCGAAGGTGATGCAGGGGTGCATGACAGGCAGGCTTTGGTGCTGGTCAATTATGGTCAGGCGAGTGGCGATGATATTTTAAGAGTCGCTAAACGCGTGCGTGATAAAGTGCTCGAACTTTTTGGTGTCAATCTGGAGCCTGAAGTCTGGATTATTGGCAAACAGCAGATATTTCCATCATGACTGAACATCGCGATCAGCAGTTAAGGCAGCTCATTAGCTTATTACAGGATGGAGAGTTTCATTCGGGACAGAAGCTGGCCGATGAACTATCAGTTAGTCGAGCTTATATCTGGAAGCTGATGCAGCAGCTAGAGGAGCTGGGATTAGAATTTGAATCGGTAACCCGTAAGGGCTATCGACTGTTAAAGCCGTTGCAATTACTCAATCCAGAGCAGTTGCTGCAATCTATGATCAATAATGGAATGTCAGATTGGCAGTGCGAGGTACTGCTTTTGACCGATTCGACCAATCAGCAATTAAAAGGTAGCGGTTTTTGTCATAAAAAACTGCTTGCTGCTGAATATCAGTCAGCAGGTCGTGGTCGTCGAGGTCGGCAATGGGTGTCGCCGCTGGCCAGTAATCTGTATTGGTCAGTGGGCTGGCAAACTCAGATGCCAGTGCAACAGCTGGGTGGCTTGAGCCTGATAGTTGGCCTTGCCATCATCAAGGCTTTAAATAAGCTGGGCATTAAAGGTGTCCAATTGAAATGGCCAAACGATATTCGTTACCAAGGAAGAAAACTGGGAGGTATCCTGATTGAGTTATCGGGTGATATGGCAGGTGCATTGCAGGTTGTCATCGGAGTTGGACTGAATATGCAAATGGGAACCTCTGTGGCGAAGAGTATCGAACAGGAGTGGATGAACCTGCATGAGTTAGCTCCTGAAGTAAGTCGCCAGCAGGTGTTAGCAGAAATGATTATCGAACTTAACCAGGCACTAGAAACCTTTGAGCAAAAAGGCTTTGAATCTTTTCAAGCGGACTGGAAAGCTGTTGATGAGTGTTTTGGGCAAAAAGTCAGCATCTTGCAGCACAATCAGGAACTAAAAGGAATTGGCGCCGGGGTTGACGCAACTGGCGCATTATTGCTGCAAACTGGGAAAGGTATTGTCCCAATCTATGCTGGTGAAGTCAGCTTGCGGTTTAGAAGTTGACAGGGGAGAGCGACATGATTCTGTTAATTGATATTGGTAATTCACGCAGTAAGTGGGCGCTTACCAATCAAACTCGGGGCGTGAAATGGCTGGCAGCTGGGCAATGGGATAATCAGGAGTTTGATCAAAGGCATTGGCTGGCACAGTTTAATGCACTAAAAGAAAAAGTGACCCAGGAATATGGCGCTGCCATAGAAGCTGTTGCTATTAGTTGCGTGGCCACAGACCGAGTCTGGGTATTATTAGGCGATTACAGTGAGCGGGTATTTGCAGTCACTCCTTATCTGGCTCATTCGGAGTCGAGCTATCAGGGCCTGCATGGGCGAACTCTGGTGAATAGCTATAAAGTGGCGCAAGCGCTGGGTGTCGATCGGTGGTTAACGATGGTTGCTGGAATTGAGTTATTGCCATCGGCATTCGCGGTGATCGATGCCGGAACGGCGATAACTCTGGATGTGGTTAACTCTGAAGGGGTGCATTTAGGAGGACATATCATCCCTGGTCAACAGCTCATGCAGTCGACACTGCTAAAGGACACTGGGCGTATCGGCTGGAGCGCCCAGCATAACCTTGATGCTCAATCTGCCAGTGACTGGCTGGCTGCCAACACCCAGTCAGCGGTGGAGCTTGGAGCATTGCATACTGCTGTGGCTTATTTAGAATATTCTATTGCAAAACTGCGCAGTCAGTTTCAGCTGGAAACTATTATTATCACCGGCGGTGATGCCAGCCAATTGATGGGGTTATTGAGCCAGCAGTTCCGAAATCACCTCAAATACGAAAAAGATCTGGTTTTACAGGGACTTTTTTATTGGCTACTGAGTGATTTGACTAAAAAAACGGCAGATAAAGCCGATTAACAGTCAAATTAAAAAAAATCATAAAAAAGCATTGCCAAACCAAAATGAGGTCGCTAAAATTCCCGC
>NZ_JABURJ010000069.1 GCF_014762745.1 Kangiella sp. | reverse complement strand
GTAAAATCGTTTCCAAATGCCGTGTATTTAATGTAAAATTCGCGCTCTTAAAATTTTGAAAGCCTTCAAAAGCCTCGATTTCTGGCGCTTTTAGGGCTGTTTTGTACTTAAAACAGAGGATTTGAACGATATGGTAACCATTCGTTTAGCTCGTGGTGGTTCTAAAAAACGCCCATTTTACCACGTTGTAGTTGCTGATGTTCGCGCACGTCGCGATGGCCGTTTCATTGAGCGTGTTGGTTTCTTTAACCCAGTTGCTCGTGGTAATGAAGAGCGTTTACGCCTTGATAACGACCGTATTCAACACTGGATCGGTGAAGGCGCGCAAACAACTGACCGCGTTGCTGCTTTAATTAAACAAGCTGCAAAAGCTTAATTAAGTCGTCCTAACAGACTGATTTAGTAGGTTTTTTATGTCTCAAGCTTTTAAACCGCTAATTGTCGGTAAATTAAACGGAGCTTCTGGCATAAAAGGGTGGGTAAAAGTGTATTCTTATACCGACCCAAAGGAGAATATCCTGAATTATAGTCCCTGGTATTTGAAACTCGATGGCCAATGGCAACAGGTTTCAATACTCAATGGGCGTGAGCAGGGTAAGACTGTGGTGGCTCAGCTTGAAGGTTGTAATGACCGAAATACGGCTGAGAGTTATCGTGGTGTTGAGATTGCGATTGAGGAATCTCAACTGCCTCAGCTTGAGGAAGGCGAATATTACTGGCGTGATCTTATCGGATTAACGGTAGTTAATATGGCTGGAGAAGAGCTGGGAACAGTCAAGAAAATGATGGAAACAGGCGCCAATGACGTATTGGTGGTTAAAACTGCTTCGAAAGAAGAGCTGCTAATACCTTATGTGCCTGAGTATAGCGTGATGAAGGTTGATCTGGAGTCTAAGCAGATTACGGTTGACTGGGAACTAGATTACCAGTCATGAGTAACATGAGGTTCAGTGCATGAACATTCATGTGATTTCATTGTTTCCAACCATGTTTGATGGTGTCATGGAGCAGGGCGTAGTCGGCCGAGCGGTTAAGCAGGGTAAAGTACATTTTGCCGTAACTAACCCACGAGACTTCACAACGGATAAGCACAGAACCGTTGATGACAGACCTTATGGTGGTGGGCCAGGCATGTTAATGATGACTGAACCATTAACCGAAGCCATTCGTTATGCGGAGACTCGAATGAGTCTTGATACTCCGTCAGAGCCTGTTTACAAAGTATATTTGTCCCCACAAGGACGCCGCCTGAACCATCAGGTGGTTAAAGAGTTGGCCGAGAAGCCAAACCTGCTATTGGTTGCAGGTCGCTACGAAGGGATTGATGAGCGGGTGATTGAGTCTGAAATTGACGATGAAATCTCGCTGGGCGACTTTGTTCTTAGTGGTGGTGAGATTGCAGCTATGGCTGTGATCGATGCAGTAGTCAGAATGCAGCCGGGTGTGCTCGGTCATGAAGACTCTGCAAGTGAGGACTCTTTTGCGGAAGGTTTACTGGACCATCCGCATTATACCAGACCTGAGATTTTCGAAGGTCAGCAGGTCCCGCCCATATTGCTCAGTGGCGATCATGATAACATTCGTCGCTGGAGGCTGAAGCAATCTCTGGGGAGAACCTGGTTGAGACGTAAGGATTTGTTGGACGCCATTGAACTGAATGACGAGCAGCAAAAACTCTTACAGGAATTTATTGAAGAATACGAAGCACATTTGAGCAAGTAGTCTTCCAACGATTAATTTTGAACGAGCGAGAGCTCGAATGAGGAGCATACAGCCATGAGTAACATCATCCAGCAATTAGAAGCTGAGCAAATGACTAAAGAA
>NZ_JABURJ010000095.1 GCF_014762745.1 Kangiella sp. | reverse complement strand
TTCGATTAAACTCACCCTATTGACAGCTAGCGACTTATGGGTGACCCCATTAATTGTTTTAAGTTTGGCGATAAGGTGTTGTGGATTGATCGTGTGGAAACGGTGAGTCAGGCGGAGATCTGGCTGGAGGTTGTGACGGATGATTTGGATGCTGCGACTGAATACTTTCAGGAGAGCGACGTTGTTCGTTGCGATGAAATTGAGCCTTTGCCGGAGGGTTTTAAGGGTTTCTGGATTTCGAGTCCGTCCAATATTATTCACTTGGTGACCAATTCGGATTAATATGGGGTGGAAATAGACGAGGGAGATACGGATATGTTGAATGTGAAAATTGATGCAGATCATGCATTGGTGATTTTGGAACCGGATGGTGCCTTAACCGATAATGATTTTCGGTTGGCGGCGCAATTAATTGATCCGGTGATTGAGAAGAACGGTTCGCTAAAAGGATTAATCATTCGCACGCGCTCATTTCCAGGTTGGGCTTCGTTTGCAGCATTGGTGTCGCATCTTCGCTTTGTTCGGGAGCATCATAAAAGCGTTAAACGAATCGCTTTCGTTACTGACTCGCCGGTGGGTTCTTTTGCACAATCAATCGGCAATCATTTTATCAGTGCTCAGATCAGAAACTTTACCTTTGATGAGTTTGAAGCGGCACGACGCTGGATTTTGTTTGGTGAGTAGTTGAGTTAGCTTGCCACTCTATTTTGACTCAACATATTTCGCGAAGTTATCAAGAATGCTTTGCCAACCTTGTTTCTGAAATTCTGGATCGTGTTGATCTTCCGCATCAAAAACTTCTGTAACTGTGACGCCTTGATCGGCTTGTTTAAAGTCGATTGATACTTCACGATCATCGTCCATGACATATTCTATGCGATTGGGCTTGTCGACTTTAGTGTAGGTGCCTGTGAAATCGAAACCCATGCTGCCGTCTTTGGCTTCCATCCGTGATGTGAATTTGCCGCCTTCGCGAAGATCGACCATGCTTTGTGTGGTGTGCCAATCTTCGGAAGCAGTGTTCCATTGTTTGATATCTTCAGGGTTGTTCCAACAATCCCATACAGTATTTAAGTCAGCTTTTATGGTGGTGGTTACGGTGATTTTCATGAAACTAGCAATCCTATGCATTGTCGTCTGTACTGTCGAATGATGAATATCTTACCCGATAAAAAAAAGAAGAGGGATAGAAGTAGTTCGAAGTTTTGGCCAACAGCTTGTAAAAAGATGACCCAAGTCGTACATTCTTAGACTCTTCCTGCTGTTCTCAAAATTTTAATGGTGTTGTCGTGATTTCAAAACTTCCTCGCTGGGTTGAGTTTGGTGCTTTTATTTTGGCCTTTGTCGCCGGTTATGTGAATGCGGTGGGGTTATTAGGTTTTGAGCATCAGTCAGTGTCACATTTATCCGGTACAGCAACCCTGCTTGGCACCGAGTTAATCAGCTCATCCGCGCAGAATGTTCTTCATCTTATTGCCGTACTGGTCAGTTTTTTTTCTGGGGGCGGGACTTTCTGGCTTTATCTTACATGGCAGCACCTTACGGCTTGGCCGACATTACGATACAGCTTTATACCTCGAGTGCATCTTATTACTAGGTGCTTTGGTGCTACTCAACGACGGCGCAATCGCTGGTCATTATTTGGCGTCAGCGGCCTGCGGTTTACAAAATGCACTGGCTACAACTTATAGCGGAGCCATTGTGCGAACCACTCATGTAACGGGTATTTTTACTGATCTGGGGATCATGTTTGGAGCAAAGCTGCGAGGCGAGTCATTTGATAAACGAAAAGCTATCTTATTTCTGATTATCATTAGTGGATTCGTGGTTGGTGGTGTCATTGGTGCTGTGTTATTCGACGACCTGGTCTTTAATGCCTTGATCATTCCCAGCGCGATTGTGCTGGTGTTAGGGATTGGTTATCGAATTTATAACGTGAAGATAGCTTATAAAAAAGTAGGGTCTTAAGCATCTCTTGGCAGCATCACTGTGACGCAGTTAATCAGTTTTTGAGTCTTTTTATCAATGGTGCTGGTGTCGGTTTGGTCGGGATGACTGAGTTGGTCAATGGCCCAGTCGATATGCTCTTTCACCATATCGTTGGCTTCTGAGTACTTTTCTTTTAGAGCGTCAATCATTGATGTTTGTTGCGAGTTGCCGATAGCGACGGCGAGGTTGCGCAGCCAGTTTTGATAGCCGATGCGACGAATCGGGCTGCCCTGAAAATTGTCGAGGAAAGTTTGTTGGTCCCAGCTCCAAAGCGTGGTCAGCGAAACTTTGTGCAGATCATGGCGCGGTGAAAAGTCGTCGATCTGGGTTTGCTCTGAGTAACGATTCCAGGGGCAGGCCAGCTGGCAGTCATCGCAGCCATAAATTCGGTTGCCCATTAACGGACGAAGTTCTTCGGGGATAGCTCCCTGATTTTCAATGGTCAGGTAAGAAATGCAGCGACGGGCATCAATTTTACGATCATCAAGAATGGCATTGGTCGGACACAGTGTGATACAGGAAGTGCAGCCGCCACACATATCTTCGCCGGGTTCATCCACCGGCAACGGCAAGTTGATAAAGATTTCACCCAGGAAAAACCAGGAGCCAGCATCCTTATTGATAATCAGGGTGTGCTTGCCCTTCCAGCCTAGCCCGGACTTTTCAGCGAAAGCGGTTTCCAGCACCGGTGCGCTATCGACCAATACGCGGTAATCCAAATCGACTTCATCATTCAGCGTGGTTTTTAAGGCTTCAATCACCTGCTGCAATCGCTTGCGCATCAATTTGTGGTAGTCGCGTCCTAGGGCATAACGTGAAATATTCGCAAGAGACTTGTCTTTAAGCGGTGTGGTGAAACTGGCGTTGTCATTGAGGTAATCAAAGCGTAACGACAAGACGCGACAGGTATTGGGATGCAATTCCGCAGGATTCTGACGCAGTTCCTGATTGCGCTCAAGGTAAGACATACAGCCATGATAACCATCATCAACCCACTGCTTGAAACGCTCGAAGTAACCGCTGGTGTCGGTATCGGAAACGCGAAGATCCTGAAAGCCATGCTGTTGCGCCAGCTCAACCGCCGTTTGTTTGATCTGTTCGAGTTGTTGGTCGGTTAGGGGCATTATTAGTGGTTGCGAATACTACCATGAAGACATGGTAACGCTATTCCTTCGGCAATAACATAAAGTCGAGGGCCATTTGCAGGTCGGCTTCGCTGCAATCGAAGCAGGCGCCTTTGGGTGGCATGCCTTTGTAGCCTTCGATCATGCTGGTCATCATGGCTTCTTCGCCTTTATCGAGACGTACCTGCCATTGTTCCATGTTGCCGCGAATCGGTGCACCGCCGTGGCCGCGTTCATGACAGCTGAAGCAGGACTGGTAATAGATGCTTTCGCCGGTGCGTTCCTGTGGTTCTGGGGTGCAGGCGGATAGTAATAGCAATGATGCGGCAGAGATCGATAAAAGAGTTGGTTTCATGGCGATGATACGGAGGTTTCGTAAATAGCAGGCACAAAAAAGCCGATCAGGTTGATCGGCTTTTTTGTAATGATTATAGGCTTTCTAGGATGTAATCAACGGTTGCTTTGATTTCATCGTCAGAGCAGTCTGCGCAAGTACCACGTGGTGGCATCGCGTTTAAGCCATTGATTGCATTAGAGTAAACTGACTCGATACCGTTTGCTGTACGAGCTTCCCAGTCTGCGGCAACACCAATTTTAGGAGCGCCTGCTGCGCCAGTGGTGTGGCAAGCCATGCAGTAAGTGTTGTAAATCTGCTCGCCAGAACGTGCTGCTGAAGAGTCACCGCCTGCGGCTGCTGGAGCTGCGTTAGCAACTTGTGGTACTTCGTCACCTTCAACATAAACGCTGTGAACAGGCTTCAAGCGTTCTTCAATATTGTGGTCGCTCATGTGCTTTGCAGTAGCGATTCCGGCAAAGCCAGCTAGTGTGAAACTGGCGATAAAAACTAATACGTTTTTCAAGTTTGTCATGACATCTCTCTCTGTATATGCCTGTTGCCTGTGCCCTCGATGCGAGAAGCAGGCATTCATGTGGCGCAGATTATAACGGTTATTGGCAAACGATCAAATAGTCATCAGCTATCAAGGGCAAAAAATAGCCAGATTCAACAGTGATCGCAAGCCTTTGAATTAGGCATAGGTTTTTAGCCTGAGATCAGGCAAACTAGCGCAAAAGCCTTGGTTGGGGAGTTTATGGGTTTTCTAAAGCAAACAGCGCTCAAGATGCTCGGCGAGGCGCTGGTCAATAAGATTCCTTTCAATCGCCATATTGGCCTTGAGTACGATAGCGTCAGTGAACAGGAATGTGTCATCAAGTTTGATATGAAGCCGGAGTTAGTAGGTAATTACTATCACGGAATTCTTCATGGCGGCGTGATTTCTTCGGCATTGGATATGGTTGGCGGGACTATGGCTGCAGTAGGAATTTTGCACGATAACCCGGCCACTCATTTGCCCCAGTTGAAAACCAAGCTGGCCAAACTAAGTACCATTGATATTCGGGTGGACTATCTACGGCCAGGTAAAGGCGAACATTTTTTTGCCAAGGCTCAACTGCTGCGTGCCGGCCGTAAGGTCGCCGTGGTGCGTATGGAGCTGGAGAATAATGAAGGATCATTAATTGCGGTGGGAACCGGCACTTATATGGTGGGTTAGCGTTAGCCGTAACCTGTCGAATTAACGTTATAGCTGGGTGTTTTCAACGTTCATGTCCCCTAAAGGGGCTTCCTTTGGTCGTTTTTACGAGCAAAAAACGAACCAAAAAACTCGCCCTAAAAGTTAGGCGCTTTGCGCTTCCCTCACTATCCAAAATCACTTAACGTGCCGCAAAACGAAACATCCTTGTTTCGAATTTGCTAAATTGGGCTATCCTGCCCAATTTACACTATAATTTTGAATATTGAGGCTAACTTTTAACGGGGTATCTGGTGCATATCGTCGGCTTTGTCAGTCTACTGCACCTGCTTATTAGTTTATAAAGATAGTCTTTTAAAAGCAGAGTGCTAAGAGAAGACAGTTTAAAAAAGAGAATTTCATGCAAAATATAAATCGCGCGGGATACATTTACGGCATTCTGGCCTTTGTTATCTGGGGGCTGGCACCTATTTATTTTAAGGCTCTTGAAGGGGTCTCGGCGCTTGAGATTCTGGCGCATCGGGTGGCCTGGTCGGTGCCGGTGGTGCTGCTTATTATGTGGGCCATTAAGCGGCCATTTCCGAAAAATATCCTGCAGGATAAGAAAACCATTGGCATTCTTATCGCCACCTCGGTGTTAATTTCCGGTAATTGGCTGGCCTTCACCTGGGCGGTGACCAATGAACGAGTGCTGGAAACCAGCCTCGGTTACTTCATCAATCCGCTGTTCAGCGTTGCTTTGGGAATTATGTTCTTAAAGGAAAAGCTGACCACTTGGAGCAAGGTAGCCTTAATTTTGGCAACCTTGGGCGTACTTTACCGAATTGTCTCGCTAGGTAGCCTGCCCTGGATTTCGCTATGGCTGGCCTTTTCGTTCGGGGTTTATGGGCTGTTGCGCAAGCAGGTCAATATTGGTCCATTGCAGGGATTGTTGGTTGAGACTCTTATCGTACTGCCAATCACGGCAGGCTATATCCTCTATTTATGGTACACAGAAAGCGGTGCTTTCCTGTACACATCAGCTCGCATCGACTGGTTACTGCTGGCGGGTGGCATCATTACCACAGTTCCATTGGCCCTATTCTCTGCCGGAGCCAGGTTATTGCCACTCAATACTATTGGCTTTATGCAATATCTTGCGCCAAGTTTAACCTTCCTGCTGGCGGTGTTCGCCTTTAAGGAGACCTTCAATACCGAGCTGCTGATCACTTTCGCATTAATCTGGGCAGGATTAATCGTCTACACCATTGGGGTAGTCAGGCAGCAGAACCAAAAACGTCGAGATCGGAAATCAGCTGCTAAGTTAATGGAAAATCAGTAAATTTAGGGTCCAGGACTTGAGCAATAATCGTGTTGGCGAAAGGCGGATTTATGATAAATTGAAGGGACTACTGATTAAGTCATAGTACAAACGGAGTTTGTATGACCCTCGAAGTCATTTTTGTCTTTGCACTGGTATTAGCAGTCTTTATTGCTTTTATCTGGGAAAAGTATCCACCGGAGGTGATTGCCCTGGCTTCATCGGCGATTCTGATGGTGGTGGGTATTCTCGATACCGGTGAGTTTCTGTCGGTTTTCAGCAGCAGTGCGCCAATGACCATTGCCATGATGTTTATTATCAGTGCCTCTCTTGAGCGCACTGGTGTGCTGCAAATTATAAGTAACATTCTTAAACGCAGTGCAAAAGGGTCCTATCTTCGCTCTTTATTGGTGATCATGTTTTTCAGCATGATCTCGTCAGCCTTTATGAATAACACGCCGATTGTCATCATGCTGACGCCAGTGGTGATTTCGTTAGCAGCCAGCATCAATATGGCACCCTCCAAGCTACTGATCCCCTTATCTTTTGCTTCAATTTTTGGCGGCACCTTAACGCTGGTCGGAACCTCGACCAATATTCTGATGAGTACCGTCGCTTCTGAGCATGGACAGCCAGAAATTGGCATGTTTGAAATGACCCTCCCCGCTTTATTTTTTGTTGTGGTGGGGTTTGTTTATATGTTGCTGGCTAGCCGTTTTCTGTTGCCGGATCGCTATTCACTGGCTGATGTGGTGAACAGTCAGCCTGAACGAAAGTTCATCGCAGAAATATTTATTCCTGCCGATTCCAACCATATCGGTAAGCCAGTTAAAGACTTCCCATTACCAGTAGAGGGAGCACGCATATTGGATATGGTACGACGAAATTTTTCAGTTAGACGGCGCATGAATGATCTGACAATAAAGGCTGGCGACCGATTTATTCTAAAAACAGATGCCAGCGAACTCTTGAGTCTGAAAGAGGATGGTCAGGTAGAGTTCAGCACTTCGCTACCCAAAGGGATTGAGCCGGTAACAGCCAGCGAATCCTTGCTGATGGAAGGCAGTATCAGTGAAAAGTCTCGTCTGATAGGACGGCGTGTTGCTGACTTAGGGCTGGCGCATAAATATGGTGTGTATGTTATTGCCATTCACCGTAACGATGAAAACTTGAATGAAAACTTTGAGGCTATCAAACTAAAGTTTGGTGATACTTTATTGTTGGAAGGATCTGCTGAGGGGATTAAGCGATTATTGGAAGACGGCAATGTCATTAATTTGACCGAACCGCAAGACCGCCCCATCCGTCGGGGCAAAGCGCCAATTGCCTTTATTACAATTATCAGTGTTATGATCTTGGCGGCTATGAATGTATTGCCCATTGCAGGATTGGCAATTATTGGCGCGACCATCGTTATGATTACGCGATGCGTCGATCCTGATGAAGCCTTTGATGCCATTGACTGGCGCATTCTGTTTTTGATTTTCGGAATGCTGGGGCTAAGTTTGGGTATGGAGAAAACGGGAGCGGCTGAATTGTTGGTCGGTGCCGTGGTTGGGATCACCGATAATATTGGGCCGATTGGGTTGTTATTTGCGGTTTATGTTCTGACTTCGATGCTCACAGAAATGGTGAGCAACAATGCAGTAGCTGTATTAATTGGCCCACTGGTCATCGCCCTTGCTGAACAATTAGGATTGGATCCCAGACCTTTCATTATGGCTGTGATGTTTGCGGCCAGTGCCAGTTTTGCAACGCCAATTGGTTACCAGACCAACACATTCGTCTATGGCGCGGGCGGTTATAAATTTAAAGACTTCCTGAAAATTGGTATTCCGTTGAATGTTATTTTTGCGTTGTTGGCGACCGCGGTCATTCCGTTATTTTTTCCTTTCTAGAGCAAATCTGCCGAGGTGATTAGAGTTTCACCTTGGCAACTTTAATCACACCGTTGGCATCGTATTCACGATCAAACACGCAGTAATAGTCGCTCATCAAAGGCAAACCCATGATCGACATATCAGGCCAGTTTTTCAATTGATCCATGATCATAAAATAGGCCCGGCCATGTTCCAGTGCATTAATCTGCCAGTAGTTGTCAGGCGTACAGCTCATGCGGATTTTTTCGCCATAAGGGCTTAGGAAATAAAAATGAATGTCAGGCCATTGGGCTAAATCGAGATCGGTTGGGAAGTAGCCTTTGCCAGACTGATTGGCATTGGTGAAGCGTTCGATATGACGAATGAAATCAACATTCAGATCAATTAACGCATCCATTAATTCTTGATATAAATAGCGCTGCAGAACCAGAAAACTGGAGCCACAGTCAATGATGCTATTGGAGCGACCCTTGCTACGATAATTATCCTGAATTGGTGGGGCGGCAATTTCACGACCATTGCCTACCTGCATCGAAAGCAGTTTGGTGTTGTAGTAGTTGTCATGTACCACATCAATCGTTTCCAGATTGCCATAGTAAAGTTCACGATGGACTTCACCTGCGCCGAGAATCAGCAGTCCTTGATTTAAGGGATCGGCATGCAAGTCTTCTTCGGTATAAGTAGGATCAGCAACATGAACAATCGAGCGCTTGGTATAAAGAGCAAATTTGTTTTTACTGATTTTTTGTTCTTCGAGTTGTGTGAAGAATGCTTTGGGATTTTTTCTGGGATAGTTTTTGAGTTGTTGGCGAAACTGACGTACACCATGTTTGCTAGATTCAATCTCAAATGGCCAAGGGTAAGTGTGGGCAGGATCAATATTACGCTGGGTAAAATGTTCAGTTAAGTCATAGACTTTATTTAATTCTCGATAACCTAGGCCAAGAATGCCATCCGCACCAAAGAAGTTGTCTTGCTGCTCTGTTTTAATCACTGAAATATGCGCATCTTTAAGCAGCATTCGTTTGTTGCCATGCTCCAATGAGAGATGCGTTTTGACCACTGGGCCAGCCCAACCTCCGGAGCCGTAAGTAATGGCTTGAGCATAGGACGTAGGCTCTAGATAAAAGTCATTGGCATGGTCGTATGCTTGAGTTTCTACGGCAATGGTACTGCTTCCGGTGTCCAGTAACAGATGCGCGACTTCCTGATTGCAACCAACTTCAATCGGCACACAATAACCCCCCTTTGCGCGTACAATCGAAATCGGCAGTTTCATGGTGTCCTTGGGCATGATTATTTTTCCTGTCTCAGAAGAAAGCTATGGGCAAAAAAAAGAGCCTCAATTGAGGCTCTAAGTTTAGGTGTATTTATTGCTGAAAAGC
>NZ_JABURJ010000038.1 GCF_014762745.1 Kangiella sp. | reverse complement strand
GTATGTAACTAGATTTTGAAACCCAGCCAACGGCTGGGTTTTTTTATGCTTGCATGAAAACCTGCCGCTGGCTCTGAGCGAAGGTAATTAACATGCAGCATTTTCTTACAACAGAGAATTGGTCAAAACCGGATCTGCAACAGATTCTGGACTTTGCCAAAGATCTGAAACAATCTCCAATCCAATCTTTGTTGAAAAACAAAAGCATAGCGCTGTTGTTTTTCAACCCTTCATTGCGTACCCGCACCAGCTTTGAAATTGGCATAGAACAACTCGGTGGTCACGCGGTTGTGTTGCAACCCGGAAAAGATGCCTGGCCGATAGAGTTTGAACTGGGCTCAGTCATGGATGGCGAGGCAGAGGAGCACGTCAAAGAGGTCGCACAGGTCCTTTCTTCTTATTGTGATCTGATTGCGATTAGAGCTTTCCCTAAATTCGTTGACTGGCAGCAAGACAAATTGGACACCCTGCTTAAAAGCTTTGCCCAATACGCCAGCGTACCGGTGATTAACATGGAAACGATTACTCATCCCTGTCAGGAATTGGCTCACATTATGACCTTGCAGGAAAAGCTCGGTGAATTGCAGGGAAAAAAGTATGTGCTGACCTGGACCTATCACCCGAAACCACTCAATACAGCGGTGGCCAACTCAGCACTCATGATCGCCAGTAAATTTGGCATGGATGTCACCTTGCTGTGCCCGACCAAAGAGTACGTTTTAGATGAACATTATATGCAGTCGGCACAAAGCAACTGTCAACAAAATCATCAGAACTTGACCGTAACTCACGATATTGAAGAAGCCTATACCGGGGCTGAGATTGTCTATGCCAAAAGCTGGGGAGCTTTGCCATACTTCGGTCAATGGGAAAAGGAAAAACTGATCCGCGATCAATACAAGCACTTCATTGTCGATGAGCACAAAATGGCAATGACCAACCAGGGACTATTCAGTCACTGCCTACCACTCAGACGTAATGTCAAAGCAACCGATGCCGTTATGGATGCCGATTACTGCGTTGCGATTCAGGAAGCAGAAAACCGTCTGCACGTACAAAAGTCTTTAATGAATTTTTTAGTTAACCATCATTCCTCTTGAATGAATAGCCATAGGTAATAGTCATGAGTCAAAACAAAGTTGTTCTAGCATTTTCAGGCGGTTTGGATACCAGTTTCTGTGTGCCTTATCTAATGGGCAAAGGTTATGAGGTGCACACCCTGTTTGTTAACACTGGCGGGGTTAATGCTGAAAAGTGTCAGCAAATTGAAAAGCGTGCTTTGCAGTTGGGTGCCAAGCAGCATTGGCAAGTAGACGCGCAACAGATGTTGTGGCAAGAAATCATTACACCTCTGGTTTGGGGCAACTCAAAATATCAGGGTCAGTATCCCTTGTTGTGCGCCGACCGTTATCTGATTGCCAAAGAGTCGATCAAGTTGTGCCAGCAATTGGGTACCAACATTGTTGCGCATGGTTGTACTGGGATGGGCAACGATCAGGTACGTTTTGATATTTCGATTAAGGCATTGGGTGATTACATCATCTTATCGCCGATAAGGGATATTCAACAGCAAGTTAAAGACGTGAGAAATTATGAAATTAAATATTTGCACGACAAAGGATTTGAAACTTCAACCGAACATAAAAAATACAGCATTAATGAAAACTTGCTGGGCGTGACTATTTCCGGTTGTGAAATTGATCAGTGGCAGGAGCCGCAAGATGACACCTATGTGCTAACCAATCACTATCATGACTTTCCACAGCAGTCACAAAAATTAACTTTGGATTTTGTCAAAGGGGAAGTGGTGGCAGTCAATGGTCAAAAGATGGCTGGCGTTGAGATCATGCAATTGCTTAACAAGACTTTGGGACAGTACGGAGTCGGACGCAGTATCTATACCGGGGATACGGTGATTGGACTGAAAGGTCGTATCGTGTTTGAAGCGCCAGCCCTGTTTGGTCTGATAAAAGCGCATCAGGCCATCGAAGAGGTGGTGCTGACTCAGTGGCAAAATCAATTCAAACCTCAGGTCGCTGATAAGTGGACAGAGCTGGTTTACAAAGGTTTTTACTTTGATCCTTTGTGTAATGATTTGCATCAGTTTCTTGCTTCGACTCAGGCGCATGTAAATGGCACGGTTGAACTATTGATCTATGCCGGACAGATGCAGGTGGTTGCCGTAAACAGTTCCGCTATTCTAAGCAGCAAAGATGCCAGCTACGCACAAAGTGCCAGTTGGGGAATTGAAGAAGCGGTAGGTTTTATTCAGTTGTACGGCAACAGCACTGCAATCTGGTCCAAAGTGAAGCAAGAACAGCAAGAACAAGAAGGTACCGCATGACCTCAATACTTTTAGAAAAAACCATTAAGCACTTGCAGGCATTAGTGGCTTTTGACACCTGCAATCCGCCACGCAAAATTCAAGAGTCTGGAATCATTGACTATTTAACTGAGCAGTTAAGTGACGCTCAAGTGGAGATCATGGACTATGGGGATGGTTCAATTAATGTCTATGCAGTTAAAGGTCAGCCGGAATATTTATTCAATTTTCATATAGATACAGTGCCGGTGGCGCAGGGGTGGGAAACTGATCCTTTTGTCTTAACTGTTAAAGATGATAAAGCTTATGGTCTTGGCAGTTGTGACATCAAAGGTGCAGCCGCCTGTTTCCTGGCCTGTGTTGAACAGGGCTTGAGCGATTATGCCGTGCTTTTTTCATCGGATGAAGAGTATGGCAACAGTCTCTGTGTTAAATCATTTTTGCAGCAGAAGCATAACTACGCTGGTGTGATAGTGGCGGAACCCACACAGTGTAAAGCAGTGTTGGCGCATCGCGGTGTCGCCACTGCCGAAGTGTCTTTTACGGCAAAAAGTGGTCACAGTTCTGAGTCTCGAACGCTAACCGAAAATGCTATCCATCAGGCCACGAGCTGGATGACGCAGGCGATTGAATGGGCGACAGCTGAGCTAGAATCGAACTATCATAATCTGCACGGTGTCTGCCTTAATCTAGGCAAGATAGAGGGTGGTGTTAAACCTAATATCATTGCACCAAGTGTCACTCTGCACATGGGTATCAGGCCATTGCCAGGAGAGGATCCACAACAAAAAATACAAGAAATGGTTAGCTCAATTAAGACGAGTTATCCTGTCTCAGTTACTGCAAAGTTCATTGCGCCTTCATTCCCTTCGGTGCTTGCTGAAAACCATTCCGGTCAAAATGAATTAGGAAATACATTACTGGCAAACAAGCTGGGTTTAGAGATTAGCGAACCAGTGAATTTCTGGACAGAAGCCGCTTTGTTTTCTGCGGCGGGCCTTCCAGCGATTGTTTATGGCCCTGGCAATATTGATAAGGCGCATACCGCCAATGAATGGGTTGCGCTCAGTGACCTGAAAACTGTGGTTATGAATTATTGGAGGATGCTTGGTGATGACTAATCATAAAGTCAAAGAAACCATTATTCGGTTGCTCAATAACATGGGTAGCGAAAGTGAAATCCGTAAATATCTGAAAAGGTTTTCCAGTAATGAAGGCATGAAGTTTGCCATCATTACAGTAGGCGGAGGGATCCTCAAAGAAGACATTGATAATCTGGTATCGTCATTATCATTCTTACAACAGGTTGGTTTAACACCCATTGTGGTGCATGGTGCTGGCCCGCAGCTTAATGAGCAGCTGGAACTGGAAAAAATAGATGCTCAATTTGTTGATGGCAAACGTGTCACCAATTCCGAAGTGCTAAAAATCGCACGCAAAGTTTTTATATCTGAGAATCATAATCTAGTTAATACGTTAAAAAATTCAGGTGTGGATGCCGCATCATTTTATTCAGGAATTTTTGAATGTGAGCTGGAAAACGAAACGCTTGGTCTGGTCGGAGCTATTAAATCAGTGCATGATCATGACTTGATTGAGAGCGTTAGAAACGGTGCCATTCCAGTTGTCAGTCCATTAGGTGAAACAGAACAGGGTCAGATTGTTAACATTAATGCAGATACTGCAACTTTGGCTTTAGCGAAAACTATTGAGCCTTATAAGGTGGTATTTTTAACCAGTACAGGTGGCATACTTGATGCCGATGGCAAGTTAATACCAGCCATCAGTTTGCAGAATGATTATGACTACCTGATACAGCAGGATTGGCTACATTCGGGTATGAAGCTGAAGCTACAACAGATTCATGAATTATTAAATAGTGTTTCCAGCGCTACTTCTGTTTCAATTACTAAACCCAGTTTAGTTGCTAAAGAATTATTTACTGACAGAGGGTCAGGAACTCTGGTCAACAAAGGTGAAAAAATTATTGAGTTTTGTGACTGGAAACAACTTCATAAGAACAAATTAGCGGACTTGATTGAGTCATCATTCGGTCAGCGTTTGCAGCACAACTATTTCGAACAAACACAGTTGCACAAAGCTTATGTGACCGAATGTTATCGAGCTGCAACTATTGTCATTCATGATTACGCCATTCCATATCTGGATAAATTTGTAGTGGATGATTCAGCTAAGGGAGAGGGATTAGGAACGGCAGTCTGGAATACGATGTTGCATGACAATACTCAGTTGTTCTGGCGAGCTTCGTCGCACAATCCAATTAATAAATTTTACTTTTCAATGGCTGATGGTTTTGTTCGTGGCAAAGAATGGAACGTCTTCTGGCGGGGAATTAATGACTTCTCATTAATTCAATCTTGTGTGCAACAGGCGATAAGCCGGCCGCGCACTGTTAATTCAGGAGAGCTGTCATGAGTGCTATTAACAAGTACAGAGTTGCTCTGGTCGGAGCCAGAGGATACGTAGGTAATGAGTTGATTAAGCTATTGAACCGGCATCCTTTTTTTGAATTAGAGTTAGCGGTGTCACGTGGCAAGCAGGGACAGGCGGTTGAAGGTTACAGCAAACAGCCTTTGGTTTATCAGAGTGCTGATTCCGTCGAAGTAGCAGAAGGGCAATATGACCTGATTTTTCTTGCGCTTCCCAATGGATTCGCGCAAGCCTATGTTGAGCAGATAGAACTCATATCTAGCCAGTCAGTGATTATTGATTTGAGCGCAGATTATAGATTTGACGACAGTTGGTATTATAGTTTGCCTGAACTTAATCAACAAATAGCTAGTACACGGATCAGCAATCCCGGTTGTTATGCCACGGCCATGCAGCTGTCTTTAACACCGGTGGTGTCTTTATTAGAGGGGGTGACGCACTGTTTTGGTGTTTCAGGATATAGCGGTGCGGGAACCAGTCCTAGCGACAAGAATAATCCTGAGCTACTGGAAAATAACCTTATCCCTTATCAATTATCAGAACATCTGCATGAAAAAGAAGTGAGTCGGCACCTTGCGATGGATGTAAAGTTTACGCCTCACGTTGTCAGTTTTTTTCGTGGAATTTCCATGACCTCTCATATCAGTTTGCAGCAAGCTATGACAGAAGAAGCTGTTATTGAACTGTATCAAAGTCTTTATCGGGAGCATCCTTTGATAAAAGTGACTAAGGCCATTCCGCTGGTCAAAGAAATTCAAGGCAAAGCTGGAGCGATTGTCGGCGGTTTTAAACTCGATCAAAGCGGTAAACATCTTGTAGTTTGCTGCGTTCTGGATAATTTATTAAAAGGTGCTGCGATCCAGGCACTGCAAAATGCTAACCAGGCATTCAATCTTAATTCTTTAGAGGCCATTGATTATGACTAAGCCAAAACAATTGTGGGCAACGAAAGATAACGAAAAAAGTGAGCTGCAACAAAGAGTCGAACAGTTCATGTCAGGTCAGGATGTAATACTTGATCAGCATCTGTTTCAATTTGATATACAGGCCAGCAAAGTCCACGCCCAAGGTTTGCAACGAATTGCTATCTTAACTCAAACTGAGCTTAATCAAATCACAGCAAGTCTGGATGAATTATTATCCCAATTTGAAAACGGCCAGTTTGTTCTCGATCAGACATTCGAAGATGGGCACTCCGCAATCGAATATTTTTTGACTGAGCAGCTAGGCGATCTTGGCAAAAAAATTCATACCGGCAGAAGCCGTAATGATCAGGTAGCGGTTGCCACTCGGTTGTATTGTAAAAAGGCCTTGCTCGATCTTAAGCAAGTCTGCGTGAGGATTTCACAGGTGTGTTTAACCCAGGCGGAGCAGCATGCAGATAGCGTGATGCCGGGTTATACCCACATCCAAAGAGCGGTAGTTTCCAGTTGGGGATTATGGTTTGCCAGCTTTGCTGAGTCTTTTTGTGATAATGCGCAACTGGCGCAACAGACGCTCGACTGGATTGATGCAAACCCACTGGGTACAGCTGCAGGCTATGGGGTTAATTTAGCGCTTGATCGTGACTATACAACTGAAGCACTGGGCTTTGCGCGGATGCAAATTAATCCGATGTATGTGCAAAACAGTCGTGGCAAGTTTGAGCTGCAGGTACTGACGGCTTTTAAGCAGGCGATGCTGGATGTGAGACGTCTGGCATGGGATCTGAGTTTATTTACCAGCGCTGAGTTTAATCTGGTAAAGTTATCTGACCTGTTTAGTACCGGCTCATCCATTATGCCCAATAAACAGAATCCAGATACGGTGGAGCTGATGCGAGCTCAATATGCCAAGTTGGTGGGTGCTTACAATGAAATTGAGTCATTATTGTCATTGCCTAGTGGCTATCAGCGTGATCTACAGAACACTAAAGCACCATTAATCAATGGCATAACGGAATCTTTGTCATGTCTTGTATTAGTGCCCGAGCTGCTGTCAGGTATTGATATTTGTCATACCGATTGTGAAAAGGCCATTGAGCCAGCCATGTTTGCGACAGATAAGGCTGTTGAGCTGGCGCGTGAAGGTGTGCCGTTCAGGCAAGCTTACCAGCAATTGAAAGACAATTATCAAGATCTTGCCAGTCGATCATCAAGTCAGTCATTGCAGGAGCGGGTTTCAGCTGGTGCCTGCGCTAACTTAAAGTTATCCGAAATGGCTGAACGATTAGAAAATGCATAGAAAATGCATCTTTTTAACCGATTGAGTTTATTGAATTAAATCTGACTGAAGGCGGGTTGATCTAGATCAATCCGCTTGTTCCTTAAATTACCTATCCTGTATCCATCGTAAAGCAAAACAGGTGTAGGCTATGCCTAAATCATCAATCTGGAACCGCGAACTTGTTGAAAAATACAACATCGCTGGACCTCGTTACACTTCCTATCCGACCGCATTACAGTTCAGTGATGATTTTGGTATTGAGGACTTTATCAATACCCTGAAAACCTCGAATCAAGGCAAGCCATTGTCTTTGTATTTGCACATCCCTTTCTGCGAAAACATCTGCTATTACTGCGCCTGTAATAAAGTCATTACCAAGGACAAATCAAAAGCTGATCGCTACTTAAAGGCTTTGATTAAAGAAGCGGAAATGATCGCGCCTTATGTTAAAGGTCGCAAAGTGACCCAGATCCACTGGGGTGGCGGTACGCCAACCTTCCTGTCGAATGAGCAGATTGAGAAACTGGTCAGTGATCTGAGAGAATTGTTTGAGTTTGATGATGACGATGGTGAGTTTTCTATAGAAATTGATCCGCGTAGCGTTGATCACAAAACCATGGCCAGTCTGGCTCACGCTGGATTCAACCGTTTGAGCATGGGTGTCCAGGATTTTAATCCTGAAGTACAAAAAGCAGTAAATCGTATTCAACCCGAAGAAGACACGCGTCATCTGCTGTTACAGGCACGTCGCCATGGCTTTAATTCCATCAATATTGATTTGATTTACGGCTTGCCACATCAGACAGTCGATAGTTTTAATGAAACGATTGATAAAATTATTACAATGGCTCCGGATCGTTTATCGGTGTTTAATTATGCTCACTTGCCGCATCGCTTTAAGCCGCAACGTCGCATCAATGCATACGACTTACCATCGCCTGCGGAAAAGTTACGGATTCTTGAGTCAGCGATTAATAAGCTAACTGAAGCGGGTTACGTTTATATCGGTATGGATCACTTTGCCTTGCCGCATGATGAGTTGACTCAGGCTCAGGAACA
Source organism: Kangiella sp. (assembly GCF_014762745.1). Lineage (GTDB taxonomy): Bacteria > Pseudomonadota > Gammaproteobacteria > Enterobacterales > Kangiellaceae > Kangiella. The sequence goes on along the minus strand of NZ_JABURJ010000038.1, from coordinate 1,233 downwards.
TGGTGATTTACATCGTAACTTCCAGGGCTACACCACTCACGCAGAATGTGATTTGGTAGGACTGGGTGTTTCATCCATCAGTCAGGTGGATAATAGCTACAGCCAGAGTATGCGTGGTCTTGACGAGTACTATGAAAGAGTCGAAGCGGGCGAGCTTGCGGTATGGCGCGGTTGCTATTTAGAAGATGACGATCTGCTGCGTCGTGAAGTGATTATGCAATTGATTTGCCACTTCAAACTCGACTTTAGTGACATTGAAAAAGCCTTCAATATCAACTTCAAAGAGTACTTTGCAGAAGAATTGGAGTCGTTGGTGCGTTTTGAGGAAGATGGTCTGCTTAATGTCAGCGACACAGGAATTCAAGTTAATGATGCTGGCAGATTGTTAATTCGTAACATTTGCATGGTTTTTGACGCCTATTTCAAGGAAGTTAACATCATTCCGACGTATTCTAAGGCGATATGATTGCACCTAAATTGATTTAAAAAATGGGCAGAATGTAATACACTGGGACAAATATTTAAGGTGTGTGAATCTTATGGCGTTGCCATCAATTAAGTGTCAAAGTTGTAGTATTAATCAACTCTGTTTACCGGTAATGCTGGCTGAATCTGAAGTAGAGCATTTGGACAGCATTATCCAACGGAAAAAGCCTCTCAATAAGAATGAGATGCTGTTCCATGCCGGTGAAGAATTCCAGGCGATTTATGCGGTTCGTTCGGGCTGTATAAAATCCTATACCATTTCTGAAAGTGGCGAAGAGCAGATCACGGGTTTCCATCTTGCTGGTGAAATCATTGGTCTGGATGCCATCAGCTCGGGTAAGCACCCCAGCATGGCTAAAGCACTGGAAACTTCAATGGTTTGCACCATCCCATATCACAAGCTGGAAATGCTATCGGGCGAAATTCCGGGTTTGAGACAGCAGCTTGTACGAGTCATGAGTCGTGAAATTCATGATGATCAGGAGTTAATGTTACTACTCAACAAGAAAAGCGCCGACGAGCGTTTGGCTGCTTTTCTGGTTAACCTATCCAGCCGCTTCGGCAAACGTGGATTATCACGCACCTGTTTTAACCTGGTTATGACGCGTGGCGACATCGCCAATTATCTAGGTTTGGCAGTTGAAACTGTCAGCCGTCTCTTCACAAAACTTCAACAAAATGGTTTGATTGCCATAAAAGATAAAGAAGTGACGATTACCGATTTCAATCAATTGAACGTTCTAGCCG
>NZ_JABURJ010000131.1 GCF_014762745.1 Kangiella sp. | reverse complement strand
ATCAATTAAAACAATGGGTTAAAGACGAAATGGGCTAGTTATCTGGATCAGCCCCTTAAAGTAAGCTAATTACTTTAATTTTGTAGAATTAAAAAAGGCACTTATTAAAAGTGCCTTTTTTTATGTCTGTGTCCCGTCCTGAAATAAGTTGACACTCTGGAGGCTTATTTCATGAAAATATCTAAACCAACATCCCCAAAACGAACTCAACGTGATTACACCCTAGGCTTTAAATTGTCAGTGGTTGAGCAGGTCGAAAAAGGCCAGCTAACCTATAAACAGGCACAACAGCGGTATGGAATACAAGGACGAAGTACGGTTTTAGTCTGGTTGCGAAAACATGGTAAATTGGACTGGTCTTCAAGCGGAGGGCGAGTCATGAAGCAGCAGGAAACACCGGAACAGAAAATCAAGCGACTGGAGCAGGAGCTTCGGGATGCCAAAGATTTAAACTATCTTCAGCATGAGATGCTCAAGGAGATGGACCGCATCACGGGGAGCAAACTCGAAAAAAAGTATTTATCCGAGCGGCAAAAATTGCGCAAGCGTCGGGGCGGCTAGCGCTTGTCCGGTCGTGTCGGTTATATGGTATCAGTCGTCAGGCGGTATATCAGCGACTACAGGCATACCATCAGCGTCAGGAGCAGTTGAAGCCGGTTCATGACTGGGTACTTCACTGGCGTCGCTTTATGCCTCGGCTCGGCACCCGTAAGCTGTATCACCTGCTGAAACCACGGCTAGATGAAGCGGGCATTAAGCTTGGTCGTGACGGACTCTTTGACTATTTAAGGGAGCAGCGTTTGCTGGTTCGCCCCAAACGAAGCTACACCAAAACGACCCACAGCAAACACTGGATGAAAAAGCATCCCAACCTGCTCAAGGAGCAGCAGGCCGAGTCGCCCGAAGAGGTATTTGTCAGCGATATTACTTATGTGGAGTCAGCTGAAGGAACGCACTACCTGTCACTGGTCAGTGACGCCTACAGCCGGAAAATCATGGGCTACTGTTTAAGCTCGGACTTAACCTCAAAACACATGGTGAGGGCACTCAAGCAAGCTGTTGCGCAGCGGCAATACGTCAAGCCAACCATCCACCACTCGGATAGAGGGCTACAGTATTGCTCGAGTGAATATCAGGCCGCATTGGCCAAGGCAAACATCACGCCATCGATGACCGACGGTTATGATTGCTATCAGAACGCCAAGGCCGAGCGTATCAATGGCATATTAAAACAGGAGTTCCTGGTACAGCGATGTCATACCTATCAGGAGCTCAACACACTCATTAAAGAATCGATTATGATATATAATCAGATGAGGCCGCACTTGGGCCTGGGCATGAAAACACCTGAACAAGTGCATCAAAAAGCCCGAGACAAGGCTCGGGCTTCAACTTAAAAAGCTGTCAACCTATTTTAGGACGGGACACTGCGTCCCTGACTAAATAAGGGTAGAGCTAGAAGATGGAACCGGGATCGGTAGCTTCTTCTTCCTGTTGTTCTTCATCAGATTGTTTCTGTAACTGCTTGAGTTCTTCATCAAGCTGTCTTTCCAGCGCTTCTCTGGAACTGTCCTCTGTTGTATCGCTGTCAGTAGGAGATTCATCCAGCAGGCGCATCATTTCATCATCAAACAACTGTTCAACGGACTTTTCGTCTTGTTGTGTATTGTAGATGGTGTTGAAGTCTTCCTGCTCCTGTCTCGCAACTTCGGTAGGAACATTGTCGTCACGAAAGAACTCGAAGATTCCATTGGTTTGGCCAAGCGAAGCAAGCTTGCCAGTTTCAGGGTCGATTTTTGTCGAAACTACCCCGGGTGGCTGGATCATTTCTTTTGATGGTGTTCCTTCTAAAACTTGTTCCATAAAGGTTGCCCAAATGGGTAGTGCAGCGCGACCACCATACTCATACTGGCCAAGGCTACGGCGGTGATCCGAGAAACCTACCCAGGCGCTGGCCACAATTTCACGGTTGAAGCCCGAGAACCAGGCATCCTTATAGTCGTTAGCCGTGCCTGTTTTGCCCGCCAGATCGTTACGCTTCAACAGTGGACTATTGCGACGCACCAGCTGAGTGGTTGCTGTTCCGCTATGAATCACATCCTTCATGATGTCATAAATAATAAAGGCATCTCTTGGGTCAACTACCTGCTTGGCAATGCGGTCTTCGGGCATCGGTAGTGCTGGTTCATTGCGAATTTCAGGAGCGTACTTTTGCTCTCTAATCTGATTCTCGATACGCATCTGTTGGCACTCGTCGCACACCAGCATTGGGCTGGCTTCATATAAGACATCACCGACAGAAGAGCTAATTTCCTTAATATAGTAGGGATCAACCTGATAGCCGCCATTAGCCAGCACCGCATAAGCTGAGGCCATCTCCAGAGGCGTGAAGCTGGCGGTACCTAATGCTAATGACTGATAGGGATCCATATGCTCGTCTGGCAACCCCAGATTGACCAGGAACTGCTCAGTATAATCTGCGCCAATGGCATCAATGAGTCGCGTTGAAATAGTATTAATGGAGCGTTTTAAACCAATGCGCAGGCGGGTCGGCCCATTGTATTTAAGGTTGTCATTTTGAGGGCGCCATACTTCATCAATCGATTCATTCACTCGCACAAAGGGTGCGTCATTGACCAGACTGGCAGCCGTGTAGCCCTTAGAAAAAGCAGCGGCATAAATAAAAGGCTTGATGTTGGAGCCTGGTTGACGACGTGCCTGAGTGACCAGATTGAATTTATTGGCCGAAAAGTCGAAGCCTCCCACCAGGGCCGTAATTGAACCATCATGAGGACTCATTGCCACAAAGCCTGCTGAAGCTTCTGGAATTTGTGATAAGTGCCACTCATCTTCGTTTATCTTGAGAACGCGGATGATACTCCCAGCACTGACAATATCAGCAGCTTTTTCAGGCTTATTGCCTATTCGTGAGTCACTGATAAATTTAGCCGCCCACTCAAGACCCGACCAGTCAATGGTTAGCACTTGATCGTCTTTGCTTAAAACTTCGATGGATTTTTCGTCAACTTTGAGCACTACAGCTGGTAATAACGGCCCTATCGTGGGGGTGCTCTCAAGTAACGTTAGAAGAGCTTCTTTATCGTCAGCATTAAAATCTTCCAGCACAAGTTCCGGGCCCTTGTAGCCATGACGACGATCATACTCAAGCAAACCCTGGCGCAAGGCCTCGTTTGCAACCTTTTGCTGTTTTGAGTCAATGGTAGTCTGAACGATCAGGCCCTGATTATAGGCCACTTCTCGCCCAAATTTATTGATCACATCAATTCGTGCCATCTCAGCGACATAGGGGGCTTCCAGATCCAGGTCTGCAGTATGCTTTCTTGCGGTTAAAGGAGTCGCAACGGCTTCTTCATACTCGGCCTGAGCGATATAGTTCTGTTCAACCATACGGCTAAGAACCAGATTGCGGCGTTGGAAAGCTCGCTCAGGATTTGAAATCGGGTTATAAGCAGATTCCCCTTTGAGCAAGCCAGCCATCATGGCAGCCTGCGGTAGAGTCAGCTCAGTCAACTCCTTGCCATAATATACTTGTGCTGCGGCCCCCAGTCCGTATGCGCGGTGGCTAAAGTGGACTTTATTAACGTAGATCTCGAGGATTTCTTCCTTACTCAGCTCTTCTTCCATTTTGATAGCCAGAAACATCTCGACCAGTTTACGTTGGAGACGTTGATCGCGGGTCAGGAACATGTTACGTGCAGTCTGCATGGTCAGAGTACTGGCACCCTCAGAAAACTCGCCACTAAAGAGAGCAACCTTGATTACGCGCAATAAACCTTGAATATCAACACCGCCATGTTCAAAAAAGCGTTGATCTTCTGTCGCAATAAGCGCATTAATGAAGTCACGAGGAACTTGCTCCAGCTCTACAGGGATACGTCGCACGTCACCAAATTCGCCGATCAGTTTCCCGTCAGCAGTGTAAATGCGCATTGGGGTCTGAAATTTTACATTCTTGAGAGAATCAATTGCAGGCACTTGGGGCGCTGCAAAGAGGTATGCACCAAGAACAATTAAAACCATAAATATTGTGAGTAGACTCACAAAAAAGGCTAATTTCTTCAATATATTGATGGTCATTTTTTCAGAAAGTTTTATTGTGGGCTGTGAAAGCTCGGGAAATAATTGAGCACCAGTATACCTTTTTCTAAAAAAAAGGCTGAATTTTTTTGTAAATCAGTGTAAATATAGTATCTTAGAGACGTTAGTTAATAAAAAAGTTTAACTTTCGTGATGAAAAAGTATGCACTTTTTTGGGGACAAGTCTAAGATAGATAACGCATAGGGAAGATGTTGAACCAACTTAATGAGGCATAGGATTTATGGTTCTGGGGTTATTCAAAAAGAAACAAGTACCAGTTATCGGTATCGATATCAGCTCGACAGCTGTTAAGGTACTCCAGCTTGGCAAAGTGGGGAATCGTTACAGAGTTGACCGTTATGCGGTAGAGCCACTGCCACAGGGCGTTGTGGTTGAGCGTGATATTCGTGATACAGAAGCCGTCGGCAATGCAATTAAAAAAGCAGTCGATAAAGCTCGTACTACAACAAAATATGCAGCCGTGGCCGTTTCAGGTTCCGCGGTTATCACCCGTTCTATTCAAATGGAAAAGGGCCTGACCGACCAGGAGATGGAAGACGTCATCAAGGTCGAAGCAGATCAGTACATCCCTTATCCACTGGAAGAGGTCAATCTGGATTTCCAGGTACTGGGTGATTCTGAAGTTAATGATAATCAGGTCGATGTACTACTGGCAGCGTCTCGAAGCGTGAACGTAGATTCCCGTGTTGATGCGCTGGAAATTGCTGGCCTGATCCCAAAAGTAGTTGATATTGAAGCCTACGCCATTGAGCGTGCTTATCAGTTAACCAAAAAGAAAACCGTTGAACATATTGAAAACTCAGTGGTAGCTATCGTTGATATCGGTGCCACCATGACCAGTTTAAATGTGCTGCGTAACGGTCAGGTTATCTATAACCGCGAGCAGCTATTTGGCGGTAATCAGCTTACCGAAGAAATTCAAAGCCGCTATGGTTTGTCCTATCAGGAAGCTGGTTTAGCAAAAAAACAGGGCAGTTTGCCGGATGATTATGAAACAGAGGTATTGATTCCTTTTGCTGAAATCATTACTCAGCAAGTGGGGCGAGCTTTGCAGTTCTTCTTTTCTGCGAGCGAGTTTAACTCCGTTAATGAAATCATCCTGGCTGGTGGTTGCGCCTCAATCGATGGCCTGGACGGCATGATTCAGGAGCACCTGGGAACCCCAACACGTGTTGCTAATCCTTTTGCTGAGATGTCGATTTCTTCTCACGTAAATACTCAGGCTTTAAGTGCAGATGCTCCAGCAATGATGATTAGCTGTGGACTGGCACTAAGGAGTTTCGACTAATGGCACGCATTAACTTACTCGACTGGCGTGAGGAGTTACGTCAGGAACGACAAAAAGAATTCATTATTACTTTACTGCTAATGGCAATTCTGGCTGGACTGATTTGGTTTTTGGTGCACACAGTAATGGCATCAAGAATTGAAAGTCAGCAACAGCGTAACCAGTTTTTAGAAACTGAGTTAAGACAGCTTGATCGTCAAATTGCAGAAATTAACAAACTGGAAAAGCAACGTGAAGAGTTAATCAAGCGAATGGATTTGATTCAGGGCTTGCAGCAAAGTCGCCCGGAAGTGGTGCGTATGTTTGATGAGCTGGTTAACGTTGTTCCTGAAGGTATCAATTTAACAACTTGGGAACGTAAAGGGACTAACTTAACCTTTACCGGACAAGCTGAAACCAATCCTCGCATCTCAGAATTTATGCGTAAAATGGATGCGGCTGAGCGCTTGAACACCAAAGCACTTAGAGATGTTAATAAAGATGACAAAGGCATGCCAGCGCAAAACTTTGTGTTGGATGCTGAGCAACAAACACCAGGCCTTGAAAATAACGGGCAACAGGAAGGAGGTCAATAATGGCTGATTTAAGTCAATATCAAGACTTTAGTAATATTGGGTCGTGGCCACTTCCGGGTAAGATTTTTGTCATTGTCGCTGTAATGTTGCTGGTACTGGGAGCGGGTTATTACTTTGATACTAATGCGCAAATTAGTGAGTTAGAGTCAGCCCAAACTAGAGAGAATCAGCTGATTGACGAGTTCAAAACTAAGTACAAGAAAGCTGCGAACTTACAGGCCTATCGTGATCAAATGGCTGAAATGCAAGAAACCTTCAAAGGCTTATTGCAACAGCTACCGCGAAACACAGAAATTCCTGGCCTTCTGGATGAAATTTCTTACGCAGCGACAGGTGCTGGCGTGGATCTCTTATCACACAAATATCTGGACGAAGTAAAACAGGAGTTTTACATCGAAAAGCCAATTCAAATTTTAGCGACTGGTAGTTACCATCAAATCGCGGACTTCGTTAGTCGCATTTCCGGCTTACCTCGTATCGTAACGTTGCATGATTTCAAGATTGAGCCTGCGCGTACAGCTACAAATAGAAGGGGGTCTCAACCGGATTCTGAGGGGGCAGAGCGCTTAAGCTTCAGTGTACTTGCCAAAACTTATCGTTATGAATCAGAGGATGAGCAGCAGTGAGTTACCGTAATAACAAGATAGCAACCCTACTTGGGTTATCAGTAATGATGGGGATGCTTGCAGGTTGTGAGGATGCTGACTTATCCAGCCTACAGGCACGGGTTCAACAGATTAAAGATGAAACTCCGACTAGCGTACCGCCATTGCCGGAAGTGAAGCCTTATGAGCCATTCACCTATTCGGCATCAGATATGCGCAGTCCGTTTGCCAGGTTGGATCCTGAGTTTGAAACGCGCCTTCTGCAAATTGACGCAGACTGTGTTTCGGATATCAAGCCGGATCCAAACCGTCGCAAACATGAATTAGAAAAATATGGTCTTGATGCTCTGCAATATGTAGGCCTGATTTCCAATAACAAAGAGCACCGCGGTCTGGTTAAGATTTTAAGTGGTGACAGTGCAGGCGTAATACAACCTGTTCATGAAGGTGAGTATCTTGGCTTAGATGATGGTCGCATCACTAAGATTGATAGCAATCAAATCACCATTGAAGCCATAGTTCCCAATGGTCGTGGGTGTTGGGAAGCTCGCACACAATACCTTGTCTTAGGGCAGTAGGGGGCTGGACTATGAAGAATACAAACCACTTATGGACAAACAAGTCACAATTGGGTAAATCGACTATGTTGACAAAGACTACTACATTTATGAAAAGTTGCTCAGTGTTTGCTTTTGCGATGCTTGCATCCTGGGGCGTACATGCCAGTCAGCTTGAATCTATTAATTACAACGTGCTACCGGGTGATAAGGTGCAGCTGAGAATGACTTATTCAGATGTGCCTCCTACGCCGCAGGAGTTTACGACTGCTAATCCTGCGAGAATTTCTATGGATTTTGAAGGCGTCGACTCTGGACTTGATTTTAAAACCAAGGATATTGGTGTTGGTGTTGTTAACTCTGTAACGGCTATCCAGGCTCAAAATAGAACGCGAGTAGTCATTAATTTGTCTGAGCTGGTTTCTTATAACAGTCAAATTGAAGGTTCTGACTATGTTGTTACTTTGGATCAAGGTAGTGTAGCTTCAAACAATGACACTAAGCCTAACCGTACATCAAGTTATAGCGCTGGCTCAGGTTATGATATCTCAGGTATTGATTTCCGTCGTGGTGTCAATGGAGAAGGCCGAGTACTCGTTAATCTTGGTGACCCGAATGTGTCTGTGGACTTACGTCAGGAAGGTCGAACGGTAATTGCTGACTTTATGGGCGCTGACATTGACCCTGCTCTGATTCGCCGTTTGGATGTTATCGATTTCGGCACACCTGCCCAGATCGTGGAAACTTCTTCGCGTGGTAACGGAGTACGCTTGGCAATCCGTGCTAATGATACATTTGAATACCTGGCCTACCAGGCAAATGATCAATACACGATCGAGTTAAAACCTCTTACCCAGCAGGAAATTGAAAAGCGTGAGCGTGAGCAACCAAAATATACGGGTGAAACCTTAACTCTACAATTCCAGGATATGGATTTAAAAGCAATATTGCATACTCTGGGTGATTTTGCCGGTATCAACATAGTGATCAGTGATGATGTGCAAGGTTCAATGGCTCTTAACCTGGTTAATGTGCCTTGGGATCAAGCGCTAGATATTATCCTTAAGTCTAAAGGTTTAGGTAAGCGCCAGGAAGGTAATGTCATGATGATTGCACCTGCTGATATTATTGCACAGCGTGAGCAGCAAGAGCTGGAAGCGAATAAACAGCAGGAAGAGTTAGCGCCATTGCGTACTGAGCTGATTCAGGTTAACTACGCAAAAGCTGCTGAAATTGCTGGTATTCTGCAAGCCGGATTAGGTGGTGGTTCTGGCGATAATAATTCAGTTGGTATTCTTTCAGAGCGTGGTTCAGTTACCATTGATCAAAGAACTAATACAATTCTAGTACAGGATGTCGCAACAAAAATCGAAGATGTCAGACGATTAGTTGCACAACTGGATATTCCAGTTAGACAGGTGCTAATTGAAGCGCGTATCGTAACTGCTGATGATGGCTTCGCTCGCGACCTTGGCTCTCGCTTTGGAGTGAGTGATGTTATGAATTCTGGTGAAGTTAATGGTGACTTCAACGTTAATCTACCGATTGCTAACCCTGCCGGCTCGCTTGGCCTATCATTTGCTCGCCTTCAAGACGGTATTGTCGTCGATATGGAGCTTTCGGCCCTTGAGTCTGAGAATCGTGGTGAGGTGGTAGCAAGTCCTAAAGTAATTACGGCTAACCAGAAAGAAGCTTATATTAAGGCTGGTGAAGAGATCCCATATCTTCAGGGTGCTTCATCTGGTGCATCAAACGTACAGTTCAAAGAGGCTGTGCTCGAGCTTAAGGTAACACCACAGATTACTCCAGATGGTCGTGTTATTTTGGACTTGGCAATTACCCAGGATACCCGTGGTGAGAATGTTATTTTCACTAACCCTGATGGTGGCGGCAGCGCCGGTGCTCCAGCAATTAACACTCAAGAGATCGGTACTCAGGTATTAGTTGATAATGGTGAGACTATTGTTCTTGGTGGTATTTTCCAACATAGAACAACTTACGATGAGTCTAAAGTTCCATTGCTAGGCGATATTCCATTATTGGGCTGGTTATTTAAAAACACCCAGCGGGAAGATACTAAGCAAGAACTGCTCATATTCGTAACACCAAAAATTATTGAGCAGGGCTTGAAAAACTAATCCCT
>NZ_JABURJ010000121.1 GCF_014762745.1 Kangiella sp. | reverse complement strand
GTCAATGACTATATTGACAACGGTAAAGTGCGCCAGGTCTGGGTGCAGGCGGATGCGCAAACCCGCTCTACTCCCGAAGAAATCATGAGCCTGCAAATTCGCAACCAACAGGGTGATCTGGTCAATCTATCGGAAATCGCTACCGCATCCTGGGGCGAGGCTCCGGCTAAACTGACGCGTTACAATGGTCTGCCGTCATTGCCGTTAACCGGCTCAGGTGCCGAGGGCGTCAGTTCTGGTGTGGTCATGGATCTGATGGAACAGTTCGCCGCTGACCTGCCTTCGGGGATTGCCTACGAATGGTCAGGTCAATCTCTGGAAGAGAAAGTTGCCGGCAACCAGACCGCGTTGCTATTTGCGCTATCGTTCCTGGTCGTGTTCCTGGTGCTGGCAGCGCTTTACGAGAGCTGGTCTGTGCCAATGGCGGTGGTACTGATGGTACCGCTGGGTATTCTAGGTTGTATCATCGGAATGGATATACGCGGCATGCCAAACGATATTTACTTTAAGGTGGGATTGATCACCATCATTGGGCTGTCAGCCAAAAATGCTATCCTGATTGTAGAGTTCGCTCGAGAAGCACAGTCTGATGGCAAGTCGCCGCTGGAAGCCGTGATCGAAGCCTGTAAAATTCGTTTGCGCCCAATCCTGATGACGTCACTGGCGTTTATCATGGGCGTGCTGCCAATGGCTTTAGCCAGTGGCGCAGGTTCTGCCAGCCGCCAGGCAATTGGTACTGGCGTGGTCAGTGGTATGTTCGCCGCTGCGGTGTTCTCAATCTTCTTTGTGCCAGTGTTCTACTTACTGGTACGCAAGATTTTCCCGCGCAAACTCAAGCATTATGAAATGGCTGCCAGAGGAATGGAGATTAATGATGATTAAAAGAAGTTTAACGCCTTTAGCGGCACTTTTTATATTATCGGGCTGCCTGTCCATGGCACCCGATAATGAGCGCCCAGAATTACCGGTGGCGCAGAACCTGACCATTTCCGATCAGCAGTCGCAGGCTGCCGAACAACTTGTTTTACGTGAATGGCAAAGCTTTTTCACCGACGAAAATGCCAAGGCACTGATTAGCCAGGCATTGGAACATAATCGTGACTTACGCATAGCAACCGCGCGTGTGGCCGAAGTTAAAGGACGCTATCAGATCCAGTGGGAAGAGTTTGTCCCTGGATTCCGCGGCGAAGTCAGCCAGACTCGCGGCCGAGACTTGTCGACCTTTACTGGCGGCAGCGTCATGTTCAACCGCTATGATGCTTCGGTGGGCCTGGTTTCTTATGAGCTGGATTTATTCGGTCGTATTCGCTCTCTGAGCGATGCTGCTTTGAATCAGTTTTACGCCACTGAGCAGGCTAAGCGCTTCGTCAAAATTTCTGTCATCGCAGAAACTGCTAACGCCTACTATTCCTGGTTGTCAGCAAAGGAAAACCTCAGCCTTGCCCAGCAAACCCTTGATAGCCGCCAGGAAAGTCTGGATCTGATTCAAAAACGCAAAGACAATGGCATCGCCAGCGATCTGGATTTAGCGCAGGCCCAGGCTGCTTTGGCACAGGTTTCAGCGCGCAAGTCACAACTCGAACGTTTATATGCGGTATCCAAAACCAATCTTGAGCTGTTAATTGGCACGCCACTCAGTCAGGTGTCATTAAATGATAACCAGCAGATACCAGAAATGATGAGTCTGGAGTTGCCAGAAAACATCAGCTCGAATGTCTTGCTCAATCGTCCTGACGTATTAGCCGCCGAGCATCAGCTGTATGCGGCTAACGGCAATATTGGCGCTGCTCGCGCTGCGTATTTCCCCAGCTTGCGTCTGACTGGCGACTTTGGCTTTGCCAGCACCGAGTTTGATAGTCTATTTGATGGTGACTCCGAGACCTGGACCTTTATGCCATCGATTTCCGTTCCAATCTTTGGCAATGCGTTAAATGCCCAGCTTGACGTCGCCAAGGCGCAGAAAGAGCAGATGGTGGCCAGCTATGAACAAACCATCCAGCAAGCCTTTGCCGAGGTTTACCAGCTGATGGTCAATCGTAAGAGCTATGATGCAGAGCTAAATGCCAATCTTGATCTGGTCAAGGCGCAAAAACGCCGTTTGTATCTAGCGGAAGCCAAATACAAAGCAGGTCTCGCCAGCTATCTTGAAGTCCTCAGTGCACAGCAGGATCTATTCGCTGCTGAGCAGGCCAAACTGGAAAGTGAACGCGCCCGTTTAGCCAATACAGTGACTTTATATAAGGCACTTGGTGGTGGGGATACTGCGATGGAAGAAACGCCATAAAATAGACACGTTCCTTATACAGCACAAAGCCCGGCGAAATCCCGGGCTTTTTATAATAGATTACTTATCCCCCAACATAATCCCAATCCACTGAGTTTCCTTATTCGCATCCAGGAAGATTTTTACAATGATGGTAAGCGGTACTGAGAGCAACATGCCAACCGGGCCTAATACCCAGCCCCAGAATAATAATGATAAGAATACAACCAAAGTCGAAAGCCCCAAACCTTTGCCCATGAATTTCGGCTCTACAATGTTGCCAACAACAAAGTTAACCGCCAGATAGCCAGCTGCGGCAAGCAGTGGCGTGGTAAGACTGTCAGAGGTTAGCCAGGCCAGCAATACTGCAGGAATGGCGGCGATGATCGAGCCGATGTTCGGGATAAAGTTGAACATGAAGGCAATCAGTCCCCACAGGAAAGGATACTCAACCCCAATCACCCACAGCCACAGACTGATAATCGCACCGGTTAATAAACTAACTACTGACTTGATGGATGCATATTGTTTAATCTTGGTGATCACTTCGCCCAGGCCAAGATGGGCTTTACTTTCCACATCAGGAAATGCTCGGCGCATCTTGTCACCAAAAATACTGGCTTCCATCAATAGAAAAATTGAGGTCAGGATAATGAGGAAAGTATTACTCAGTACGCTGCCCAGGCCATTTAAGATCGAAGCCGACAGGTTCATCATCACACCAGGGGAAAATCGCTCAGCCAGTGGTGTCTGCGGCACTTCAACGCCATGTCCAGCAAGCCAAACTACAAGCCCTTCAAACTTGGCTCTGAGCATCATTTCATAACGCGGCAGGTTACTGGAGAACTGCTCTACCGAGTTACCGACTAGCGTGCCGATCACAAAGAAGAACAGGCTCATGATGACTACCACCAGGATAATGGCCAGCCAATCAGGCATATCTTTTTTAATGATGGGCAGTTTTACCTTGGCAAAGAAAAAATACAGCGGGCCTAAAATAATCGCAACAAACAACGACAAAATGACCGGCACCACGAAGCTACTGGCTGATTTCAATCCCGCAATAATTAAAAAGGTCGCAGCGATTGCAACCAATACGTTGGTGACTCTGGGTGTTTCTGCAGACATGGTATTCCCTTTTTTGTTATCTCTTTGATTTATAGTCGAATTAGTTTATAACATCTTACAAGGTTTTTTCTAATGCCAATCAGACTTTTATGGCGCAAAGGGCACAGACACAATTTATTGATATTGGGGTCAATCTGACTAGCAACCGCTTTGACAAGGATCGAGAACAGGTTCTTGAGCGTGCTTTAGCGAACGGTATCGAAGCCATTATCATCACTGGCACCAACGCCCGAGAAAGCCAGCAGGCGCTTGAAATGACCAGTTTATATGATAACTGTTACTGCACAGCAGGTTGCCATCCACATGACGCCGAGCGCATGAGTGACACTGACTTCGCCACTATCAAGGCATTACATAAAGCAGACAAAGTGGTAGCCATTGGTGAGTGCGGACTGGATTTTAACCGTAATTTCTCCACCCCAGAAAGCCAGATTCGGGTGTTTAAACAGCAGTTAGAGCTGGCCTGCGAGCTGCAGAAGCCATTATTTCTGCACGAGCGCGATGCCAGCGATACCATGCTTGAACTGCTGCAGGAATACCAAAGCGAGCTTCCACCAGCGGTTATTCATTGCTTCACTGGCTCTGAGCAGGCTCTGGAGCGGTATTTAGAGTTTGGCCTGTACATTGGCGTCACTGGCTGGATATGCGACGAGAGACGCGGACAGGAGCTGGCAGGCATGGTTCACCTGATACCTGACGACAGACTGATGATAGAAACCGACGCGCCCTGGCTAACGCCACGAGATTTGCGGCCAAAACCGAAAGACGGGCGCAATGAGCCCATGTTGTTACCGCATATCGCGCAAAAGATCGCGACCTGTCGGCAGCAATCAATAGAGCACCTTGCTGAAATCACTTACAAGAATGCGCAGACTTTTTTCAATTTGCCAAACTAGATCAGAAATTATAAGAGGGATAATAAGTGGCCAATCAGTTTTCATTATTTAAAAAACGATTCTTTTCATCCTATTTCGTCACCCAGGCGCTGGGGGCTCTCAATGATAATGTCTATAAAAGTGCGCTATTAATTTTTATCGCCTATCAGGCATCTGAAGAGCTTAATTTAAATTCAGACATGCTCAATAATATTGCTGCCGGTCTTTTTATTCTGCCCTTCTTTTTGTTTTCAGCTACCGCAGGTCAAATTGCCGAAAAGTTCGAAAAGTCAGCCTTGATAAGAAAAATAAAGCTGCTCGAAATCACCATTATGACCTGTGCCGTTATTGGTTTTTACTTTAACAATATCTGGTTTCTGTTGTTTGTGTTATTTCTAATGGGTTTTCAGTCCAGCTTATTTGGCCCGATAAAATACAGTATTCTGCCGCAGCATCTAAATGACAGCGAACTGCTCGGTGGTAATGGTCTGGTTGAGATGGGTACTTTCCTGTCCATTATTATTGGCACAGTTATCGGCGGCGTTCTGATTGGGCGTGGTGATATCGGAGTGCAAATCTTATCAGGTCTGTTATTGGCTATTTCGATAACTGGCTACTTGGCCAGCCGCAGAATACCCGACACTCCCTCGACTCAATCCGATTTAAAAATTAACTGGAACCCCATTACACAGACCTGGAAAACCTTTAAATTCGCCAGAAAACAGAAAGTAGTATTTCTGTCCATTCTGGGTGTTTCCTGGTTCTGGTTTTATGGCGCCGTATTTCTCACTCAAATTCCTAATTTCACCAAAGTCAGTTTGAATGGCAATGATCTGGTCGCCACCCTGATCCTTGCAACCTTTTCAGTTGGTATTGGCTTAGGCTCGGTTCTCTGTGAGTTTTTGTCTGGCAGAAAAGTCGAGCTGGGTCTGGTACCTTTCGGCGCGATTGGTATGACCTGGTTTGCCATTGATATCTTTCTTGCCAATCCACATAGCAGTTTCACCGGGGCCCTATCACCAACCGAATACCTGAGTCAGGATGGCTCAATTCGAACTCTGATTAATTGTGCTTTTGTCGGTATCTTTGGCGGTTTTTATATTGTGCCTTTATACGCATTGATTCAGGAACGCTGTGAACGCTCGCACCTGTCGCGGGTTATTGCGGGTAATAATATCCTTAATGCCCTGTTTATGGTGGTCGCTGCTGTACTGGGCGCGGTATTGCTGGGCAATGGCATGACCATTCCGCAGTTCTTCCTGCTGGTGGCCATTATGAATGCTCTGGTAGCCATCTATATTTTCACACTGGTTCCTGAGTTCCTGATGCGTTTTCTGGTCTGGATTTTGATCCACACCATTTACCGCGTGCGCAAAAAAGGGCTCGATAATATTCCTGATGAAGGCGCCCATGTTCTGGTGTGTAACCATGTGAGCTATGTAGATGCCTTGATCATTGCTGGCAGTATTCGTCGCCCCGTGCGATTTGTGATGTATCATAAGATCTTCAAGATCCCGGTATTAAGCTTTATATTCAGAACCGCCAAAGCAATTCCGATTGCTGGCGCCAATGAAGATAAAGAGCTTTTGAACAAAGCCATGTATCAGATTGCAGAGGCGCTTGATAATGGTGAAGTGGTCTGTATCTTTCCTGAAGGGAAATTAACCTCTGATGGTGAAATGAATGACTTTAAATCAGGCATTGAGCGCATTATTGAAACCACCCCAGTTCCGGTTATTCCAATGGCTTTGCAGGGACTCTGGCAAAGTCTGTTCAGTCGTAAAACAGTCAATAAATTTATTGACCGTTTAAAACGCCTAAGAACCAAGGTAACATTAGTTGTTGGTGAGCTAATTCAGCCACAGGATGTTTCTAAAGAGTCGCTGCAGCAAGTGGTGGCTGAACTTCGCGACAACAAACCTTAACAGGAACTCTTACTTATGAAAGTTTTAAAGTACGGTTTTATTTTCATCGGCACTCTTTTTATGGTGCTGGTCGCTATTGGTATTTTTAAGCGTGATTTTGACAGTAAAGCCAGTGTGACTATTGAGGCACCGGTTGAGCAGACCTTTGCGGTTTATAACAATCCTCTGTTACTCAATCATTGGCTAGCCGAATTTCACTCCATCGAAAATGTCAGTGGCTCTCTGAATGAAGTCGGCAGCAGCTGGAAGATGAACTACCAGTCTACTGAAGGTAACCTGATCACCATGCAGCACACTCTGACCTCGTACATAGCCAATCAGCAAGTCGGCTATGATTACTCAAATGAGTGGCTCACGGGAAAGACAGTTGTTACCTTTGAAGCTAACAATGACGGCACAACCAGTGTCACCATGGTTCAGCAGTATTCCGGCAAGGGCATTGTACAGAATGCCATTTTATTTTTAATTCAGGGAAGTATTGAGGAAGTGAATCAATCCAATTTGGAGCAACTGAAAAAGTTAATTGAATCGACCCACCCTGACAAACTTGAAGATGAAGATGAGATTGAGCTTTAAACCTTCAATTGAAAAGTAACAGGTCCATCGTTAATCAGATGGACCTTCATATCTGCGCCAAACTGACCACACTCAACCTTGTCATATTTGGCTTTCGCCTGTTCAACAAAATAATCAAATAACGCCTTACCCTGTTGCGGCGGTGCAGCCGAAGAAAAACTAGGTCGTAAGCCACTTTGCGTATCTGCAGCCAGAGTAAACTGCGGCACAAGTAACAAACCGCCTTCAATGTCCTGCAAAGATAAATTCATCTTGTCTTCAGCGTCGCTGAACACACGATATTTCAGGATACGTTGCAGTAGCTTATCAGCGGCTGCCCGGTCATCATTTTTTTCTACGCCTAATAAAACCATTAGTCCCTGATTGATTTGACCAATGGTTTGGCCTTCAACAACAACCTTTGACTCCAGAACCCGTTGTAACAATGCAATCATCGGTTACTCTTGATTATCATCGCGGTTTTCATTGTCTTCATAGATCATGTCCTCATCATCGACACGCTCGATAATCACACGGCCATCTTCACCCGGACGCTCTTCAAGGTTCATGTCTTCCTTAACGGTTGCGTAAGCAAGCTGAATACATTCGGACTGAGAATCGGCGGTAAACTCTTTGCCACTCATGCACTTGTCAAACTCATACTGCAAAGCTTCTTCAACGGTTGCGTCAAGCATCTGAGCTCGATCGGGTGGACCGCCAAACAATTGGCTTAATGCCTTGGCGGCATCGACGCCCTGTGAAGTAGTGCACGCCGATAGAGCAACGAATGTGGCGCCAAGCGCCAATAATTTAACCTGCTTCATAGATGACCTTTTTGTAATTTATTGCTTATATGATTGGCAACAGCCTAATTGGTTGCAACTTTTTTTGCCAGTTGCAAAAAGTGTAACGATTTTATTAACTTATTGCTAACCCATTACTGCTATTTGATAAATCAGCGACATAAAAAAAACCGCTAGCTGCACAGCAGCTAACGGTTCTTTCAAAGTTTTTGAAACTTATGACGCTTTTGGCGGACGACTGGCACGCTTACGGTCAGTTTCAGACAAATGCTTTTTACGAAGTCTGATACTATTTGGCGTGACCTCGACCAGCTCATCATCATTAATGAACTCTAACGCCTGCTCAAGTGTCAACTTAACCGGTGGCGTCAATACCTGCGCTTCATCAGTACCTGAAGCACGTACGTTGGTCAGCTGTTTGCCTTTCAAACAGTTTACTGTCAGATCGTTTGAACGACTATGAATACCAACGATCTGGCCTTCATAGACTTCGTCACCATGCTTGGCAAATAGGCGACCACGTTCCTGCAAGTTAAACAGGGCGTTAGTCAATGCTTTACCGGTCATGTTAGCAATCAGTACACCACTGGCTCTTTGACCAATGTCACCACCTTTGTGCAGACCATAATGATCAAACGTGTGGTACATCAAACCTGAGCCAGAAGTCAGTGTCATAAATTCGGTCTGGAAACCAATCAAACCGCGACTTGGCATCATAAAGTCTAAACGAATACGGCCTTTGCCATCAGGAGACATATTGGTTAGTTCCGCTTTACGCGTACCCATTCGCTCCATCACGCTGCCCTGATGCTGCTCTTCAACGTCGATGGTCACTGTCTCATAAGGCTCATGAAGCTGGCCATCAATGGTTTTCAGGATAACTTCAGGGCGAGAAACTGCCAGCTCAAATCCTTCGCGGCGCATATTCTCGATCAGGATGCCAAGGTGCAATTCACCACGACCAGAAACACGGAATTTGTCCGGGTCTTCAGTTTCTTCAACACGCAATGCAACGTTGTGTACCAACTCCTGCTGCAAACGCTCAAGAATATTACGCGAGGTAACAAACTTACCTTCTTTGCCGGCAAACGGCGAAGTATTAACCTGGAAGGTCATGGTTACAGTAGGCTCATCAACAGATAACGCTGGTAATGCTTCTACTGCATTCTGATCACAGATGGTGTCGGAAATTTTCAACTCGCCCAAACCGGTAATCGCAATAATGTCGCCAGCATCAGCCGAATCGACTTCATGACGATCAAGGCCAAGGTAGCCAAGTACCTGACCTACTTTACCGTTTCGTTTAGTGCCATCGGCACTCACAATCGTCACCTGCTGGTTCTGCTTTACGCTACCACGGCTCACACGACCAACACCGATAACGCCAACGTAGGAGTTATAGTCCAGCTGTGAAATTTGCATCTGGAAACCACCTTCAGCATTTGCTGGCGGCGGTGCTACATTGTTAACAATGGCTTCGAACAAAGGCTGCATATCAGTGCCAGTGGTTTCCGCATCACGGCTTGCCCAGCCATTTAAGGCAGAAGCATAAACCACTTCGAAGTCCAGCTGATCGTCGGTTGCACCCAAGTTATCGAACAGGTCAAACACCTGATCCATTACCCAGTCAGGGCGCGCACTTGGCTTATCAATCTTGTTGATAACCAGAATAGGCTTAAGTCCCTGGGCAAACGCTTTCTGGGTTACAAAACGGGTTTGTGGCATCGGACCTTCAGCGGCATCAACTAACAACAACACTGAATCCACCATCGACATGACACGCTCAACCTCACCACCAAAATCAGCGTGTCCAGGGGTGTCAACGATGTTAATACGGTAATCATTCCATTTAATGGCGGTATTTTTCGCCAGAATGGTAATGCCACGCTCTTTCTCAAGATCGTTTGAATCCATTACACGCTCTTGAGGGCCAGCGCGTTCGCCCAATGTGCCTGATTGCTCCAACAGCTTATCAACTAGAGTTGTTTTACCGTGGTCAACGTGGGCAATAATCGCAATATTGCGTAACTTATCGATCATAAATT
>NZ_JABURJ010000113.1 GCF_014762745.1 Kangiella sp. | reverse complement strand
CCCTCGGCCGTATCATGGACGTGCTTGGTAACCCAATCGATCAGAAAGGTCCTATTGGTGAACAGGAGCGTATGTCTATTCACCGTAAAGCGCCTAAGCTGGAAGAACTTGCGCCTGCAAACGAATTGCTAGAAACCGGTATTAAAGTTATCGACCTGGTTTGCCCTTTCGCGAAAGGCGGTAAAGTTGGTCTGTTCGGTGGTGCTGGTGTTGGTAAGACAGTAAACATGATGGAGCTTATTCGTAACATCGCGATTGAGCACTCAGGTTACTCTGTATTTGCCGGTGTTGGTGAGCGTACTCGTGAGGGTAATGACTTCTATCACGAAATGACAGATTCTAACGTTATCGACAAAGTATCATTGGTTTATGGTCAGATGAACGAACCACCAGGTAACCGTCTACGTGTTGCATTGACTGGTTTGACAATGGCCGAAAAATTCCGTGATGAAGGTCGTGACGTACTATTATTCATCGATAACATTTACCGTTATACGCTGGCAGGTACCGAGGTATCAGCATTGCTAGGTCGTATGCCTTCTGCGGTAGGTTATCAGCCAACTCTGGCGGAAGAGATGGGTGTTCTTCAGGAGCGTATTACTTCAACTAAAACTGGTTCGATTACATCGATTCAGGCGGTATACGTACCTGCGGATGACTTGACTGACCCTTCTCCTGCTACAACCTTTGCTCACTTGGACGCGACTGTTGTATTGTCTCGTCAAATTGCAGAGCTTGGTATTTACCCTGCGGTTGATCCACTTGACTCTACTTCGCGTCAGCTTGATCCGCTAGTAATTGGTAGCGAGCACTATGATGTTGCTCGTGGCGTTCAGGGTGTATTACAACGCTATAAAGAGTTGAAAGACATTATTGCGATTCTGGGTATGGACGAGCTATCTGAAGAAGATAAGCAAACCGTTGCCCGTGCTCGTAAAATTCAACGTTTCTTGTCACAACCATTCTTCGTAGCAGAAGTATTTACAGGTTCTCCTGGTAAATATGTATCGCTAAAAGACACCATTGCTGGCTTTAAAGGTATTTTGAACGGTGAATACGATCACTTACCTGAGCAGGCATTCTACATGGTCGGTTCAATCGAAGAAGCGGTTGAAAAGGCGAAAAATATTTAATCCAGCCCTAAAATTAGGGGGACCTAATGGCAATGACAGTACATTTGGATATCGTTAGCGCCGAAGAGTCAATCTTCTCTGGTAAAGTTGAACGATTGATTGCAAACGGTGACTTGGGTGAGCTTGGTGTTGAACCAGGCCACGCCCCTTTGCTAACGTCCCTGAACCCAGGGCCAATCAAGGTCACGTTACCAGGTGGCGAAGAAGAATTCTTCTTTGTTTCTGGTGGTATGCTTGAAGTTCTACCACATGTTGTGACTGTACTTGCAGATACTGCGGTACGTGCAGAAGATGTGGATGAAGCGAAAGCTCTGGAAGCGGAAAAAATGGCTCGTGAAGCACTTCAGGATCAAAGCTCGGAGATTGAATACTCTAAAGCTGCGGCTGAACTTGCTGAAGCGGTTGCTCAATTAAGAACTTTACGTGCGATTCGTAAGAAAGCCGGCAAATAAGTTTTTAATACCCGTTATAAAAAGGTGGCTAGTTAGCCACCTTTTTTTATGCTTGGAATTTATATTAGTTAACCAGATTACAGCCATAATCGACTGGATCGTTAATAGTGAGGTCTATTGACGAATAGAGTCTATACTAAATAAAGACCAGTTCATCTGTTTGGTGATTGTTAAAGAACAGTTGATCCCAATATTGCAGCTGTCAGTTCACTAAGTTCCCCCCTTAACTTTGGCGGATCAAATTTGAGTGTTGTCCTGGCTTTGCATGAAGAGACAGGTGAAGGTGTCTTCACTATGGTTGAAACAGACTTGCTCGAGAGTTAAAAAGTGAATGGTGCTTAAACTGTAAAAAAAAAACTTTACGGTAAGGGTTAAAAAAACGGTAAAAGTGGTAAAATGCGCGCTTATTTAGGAAATTCGAATATATTATGGGTTTAAGTGTCGTTATTCTCGCTGCGGGTAAAGGAACTCGCATGCAATCCAACATGCCGAAAGTACTGCATAAGATTGCAGGTAAAAGCATGCTGCAACATGTCATAGATGCCGCACAGCAGCTACAACCAGAGCAAATGATTGTGGTTGCGGGGCATGAAATTGATCAGGTTAAAGCCAGTGTCGCTGAACAAGAGGTCTTAATCGCAGAGCAGGCTCAACAGCTTGGTACCGGTCACGCAGTGGATCAGGCCCTGCCATTAGTCACAGAAGGTAACCAGGTGCTGGTGCTTTATGGTGATGTACCGCTAATTCAGAAAGAGACTTTGAAACAACTGATTGATGCACAACCAAAAGATGGCATTGGCTTGTTAACGGTTAAACTAAAAGACCCATCAGGTTATGGCCGAATCATTCGCAATGGTGAAGGTCGCATTACCGCGATTGTTGAGCAGAAAGATGCCAGCATGGAACAGCTAGCCATTAATGAAGTGAATACCGGCATATTGGCGGTGGGTAGCCATAAACTTAAGCAATGGCTAAATAATATTGATAATAATAATGCTCAAGGTGAATATTATCTGACCGATACCATCGCCATGGCTGCCAATGAAGGCGGCGTTAGAGCCTGTCACCCCGCTTCACCGATTGAAGTTGAAGGGGTGAATAGCCGAGTGCAACTGGCGCAGCTTGAACGCGCATTCCAAAAACAGCAGGCTGAAAAGCTGATGAGTGAAGGCGTCACTTTAATTGATCCTGCTCGCTTCGATGTGCGCGGTAGTTTAAGTTGCGCTACGGACGTGGTTATTGATGTGAATCTAATCACCGAAGGTGAGGTTAGTATTGGCCGTGGTACTCATATTGGCGCCAACTGCATCATCATCAATTCAAAAATCGGAGCTAACTGTGTTATCAAGCCAAACAGTATTATCGAAGGTGCTGTGATTGAGTCAGAATGTTCGGTTGGCCCTTTTGCACGGATAAGGCCGGGCACGCAGCTTGCACAGGGTGCCTTTATCGGTAACTTTGTAGAAACTAAAAACACAGTGATAGGACAAGGAAGCAAGGCAAGTCATTTAAGCTACATCGGTGATGCCGAGATTGGTAGCGGTGTTAATATCGGCGCAGGCGTGATTACCTGTAATTACGATGGCGCCAACAAACATAAGACAACAGTTGAAGATAATGTATTTATTGGTTCTGACTCTCAGTTAGTTGCACCAGTGACCATTGGTAAGGGTGCGACTGTAGGCGCCGGAACAACGGTCACAAAAGATGTGACCCCCGGTGAACTTTGCATCAGTCGCGTTGCCCAAAAGCACATTGAAGGCTGGCAGCGTCCAGTAAAAAAACAGACCAAGAATAATTTAGAGGATAAGAAATAATGTGTGGCATTGTTGGTGCTATTGCGCAAAGAGATGTTAGCCAGATATTAGTGGAAGGTTTAAAGCGCCTTGAATACCGTGGTTATGATTCAGCTGGCCTGGCGATTTATAACAACCACCAGATTCAGCGGTTACGTCGTTTAGGTAAAGTTTCTGAACTCGATCAGGCTTTAAAAGAGACGCCACTACCGGGTGGTCTCGGTATTGCTCATACCCGTTGGGCAACACATGGTGAGCCGAGTGAGCGAAATGCCCATCCACATATGTCAGAAAACAATATTGCGTTGGTACATAACGGCATTATCGAAAACCATGATGAATTGCGCGATGAGTTAAAAGCAAAGGGCTATGTGTTTACTTCTGATACTGATACTGAAGTAATGGCTCATTGCTTACACGAAGAGTTGAAAACAAGCAGTAATCTGCTTGAAGCCTTACAGAAAACGACGAAAAAACTGCAAGGCGCTTACGGTACTGTAGCGATTGACGCTAACGATCCAGACAAAATGGTCGTGGCGCGCTCGGGTAGCCCGCTAGTGATTGGTAAAGGCATTGGTGAATACTTTGTGGCCTCCGATCAGCTTGCGCTGCTACCGGTAACTCGTGACTTTATCTATCTTGAAGAAGGTGAGGTGGCCGAAGTACGTCGTGACGGCGTGACCATATTAGATAGCGATGGAAAAGAGGTAGAGCGCGAGTTCGAAACCTCTGATATCCAGCATGATGCTGTGGACAAGGGGCGTTATCGCCACTTTATGCTTAAGGAAATATTTGAGCAGCCACAAGTGGTTAATGACACCCTTGAAGGACGATTGGTCAATCATAAAATTATTATTGAAACCTTAGGCGCTAACGCTAATAAGGTTTTTGCTGATACACAGGCAGTACAGATTATTGCCTGCGGTACCAGCTATCATGCAGCCATGGTAGCAAAATACTGGATAGAAGATTATTTACAGATCCCCTGCCTGGTTGAGATTGCCAGCGAATACCGTTACCGTGAGACAGCTGTTTTACCTAACAGTTTATTTGTCACCATTTCTCAGTCGGGCGAAACCGCTGATACATTGGCGGCACTGAAAAAAGCGAAAGAACAGGGCTATCTTGGCACTTTGACAGTATGTAACTCCCCTGCTTCATCGATGGTGCGTGAGTCAGATTTCACTCTGTTAACCCGTGCTGGAACAGAAATTGGCGTAGCATCAACCAAAGCCTTCACGGCTCAGTTAGTTTCCTTAATGTTGTTGATGGTATCCATCGGTAAGGCCAAGGGTCTCGATGAGTCAAAAGAAAAGGCTATCGCTGAGGCGTTAGAGCATTTGCCCAATGAAATTCAGGCAGTATTGGAACAAGCTGAAGCGATTGAGGATCTATCAGAGCAATTTGCCGAAAAACATCACACCTTGTTTCTGGGGCGTGGTCAGCAATACCCGATTGCCATGGAAGCAGCCTTAAAACTCAAAGAAATTTCCTATATTCACGCTGAAGCCTATGCTGCTGGTGAATTAAAGCACGGCCCACTGGCATTAATTGACAAAGAAATGCCAATTGTGGTGGTTGCACCGAAGGATAATTTGCTGGAAAAGCTCAAGTCAAATATTGAGGAAGTTCGCTCCAGAGGGGGCCAGCTCTTTGTTTTTGCTGATGAGTCAGCTAATATTCAGAGTTCTGATGGTATAACTGTCTTTCCAATAAAAAGTCAGTACGCAATAACTGCGCCTATGGTCTACACCATACCGATGCAGTTGTTATCTTATTATGTAGCTGTAATTAAAGGTACAGATGTTGATCAGCCTCGTAACCTGGCTAAATCTGTAACCGTAGAGTAAACCGGAGACATCCATGAAATTAAAGACATTATTTGGTGCTGCATTAGCACTTTTAGCATTGACTCAAGTAGCTTGCGCAGAAGCAAATACTGCCAGTAAGGCAAAAGAAGGCCAAGATTACACCGTTTATTCAGGCGCAAAAGGTACAGATAAACCTGAAGTGATGGAGTTCTTTGCCTATACCTGCGGGCATTGCTACAACATGGAAGGCTTCTTGGCCAAGTGGAAACCGACAAAACCAGAAGAAGTCACCTTTAAGCAGGTTCCACTATTTTTCCCATCTGCAGGCCATTACACCTATGCCTTCTATGTGGCTGAGTTACTGAATGTGTCTGATAAGGTGCATCCAGCCATTTACCATCAGCTTCATGTAAAAAAACAAAATATTCCGAATAAGCAGGCCTTGATTCCAATTTTTGAAGCTGCCGGTATAACTGCCGAGGAGTTTGAAAAAGCTTACAACTCATTTGCGGTACAGAACAAAGTACAATATGCAAAAAAATTATCTCGCGAGTTTAAGATTACAGGAACACCGACTTTCGTGGTAAACCAAAAATATAAGGTAACTGATTATAAAAATCTGGATTACATGCTAAGCCAGTTCCCAATCGAATCGCTTACTAAGTAAGCAAAAAGGTTATAATAAATGCCGGTCCTGCCGGCATTTTTTTATAGGCAAAGAAAATATGGCAAAAGGTAAAGCAGTTACTTCCAGTCCAATCAAAGTATTCATAATTCGAAGTATGATTCGAATATTTTCGGTACTTCCAAAGTTTGTGGGAGACTGGATTGGCAGTTTATTTGCCAGTATCAGTCGCTTGACTAAGTCTCGTGCCTATACCACGACAAAAACCAATGTGGAGCAATGCCTACCTGAGCTCACCGATGAGCAAAGACAGAAAATTATTCAGCAAAGTCTGGCTCATACTGGACGACTTTTCAGCGAGGCTGCCAAAATCTGGTGTAAGGACAATGCAGAAAGCTGGCTGGATAATATCTATGGCGAAGAGGCGGTTAAAGCCACTCTGAACAGCGGCAAAGGGGTTTTGATAACCGGTGCTCATATCGGTAACTGGGAAGCTGCTCTCTACTATCTTGGTAGTCGTTATACTTTTCATTGCATGTACCGCCCTCCTCGTCAGCTAGAGATGGATGAAGTTATCTGTAAGGGCCGCTGCAAGAACCAGACCACCATGGTCAAAGGTAATAGCAGGGGTGTCATGCACCTGATTGAAGTGTTACAGGCTGGAGAAGTTGCAGCCATTCTCAGTGATCAGGAGCCGGGGCGTCGAGCCGGTATTTTCGTGCCATTCTTCGGAAAACCGGCGTTGACTATGACATTGGTGCAAAAAGTACAACAAAAGAGTCATGCCGAGGTCTATCAGATAGCGGCTATCCGAAATGAAAAAGGTAAGTTTGATGTCTATCTGGAGCCTTTGAACATGGAACCAGGACTTGATGAGTTAGCTTACGCCAGCAATCTCAATCAGCATTTAGAAGCGATGATTCGCCGATTCCCAGAGCAATACCAGTGGTCTTATAAACGATTTAAAACCACTGAAGATGGCTCAAAAAATATTTATCGCCAGTAGCAACAAGTAGAAGATCAACGGCGCCAGAAATAAGGCGTGAAGAGCACCAGCAAAGTAAAGATTTCTAGTCGCCCGAGTAGCATGGCAAAGCTTAATACATACTTTGCAAGATCGCTTAAACCACTGTAGTTAACCGCAACATCACCCAGTCCTGGCCCCAGGTTATTCATACAGGCGGCAACTGCTGAGAAGGCGGTGATTTGATCCAGTCCATCTGCTAGCAGGATCAGCATCAGCACCACAAACAGTACTACATAAGTAGCAAAAAAGCCCCATACTGCCTGCACCACTCTATCGGAAACGGAATTCTTTCCTAGTTTAATAAGGAAGATACCATTCGGGTGAATCAGTCGCTTAATTTCTCGCATCCCCTGCTTAAATAGGAGCAGCACCCTGATCACTTTCATGCCGCCACCGGTAGATCCTGCGCTAGCACCGATAAAGCTGGAAAAAATCAGTAACACTGGAAGCAGGGTTGGCCAGGCGGCGAAGTCAGCGCTGGCAAAACCTGCAGTGGTTGCGATAGAAACCGAGTGGAAAATACTTTTGACCAGCGCATCTGTAAACTCGTATTGCTGATAATAAAGAAGTACCGCCGTGCAACATAAAATAACCACGGACAAAATAGCAAAATAACCTTTGAACTCTGGATCCTTAAGATAGGGACGAATGGTCAGGTTACGAACGGAAATAAAATGTAGGGCGAAATTGATGCCCGCGATAAACATGAAAAATGCACAGATTAATTCTATGGTATTGCTACCGAAGAATCCCATGCTGGCATCGTGAGTGGAAAAACCGCCGATGGCAACCGTAGAAAAACTATGCGCTATGGCATCAAAGGCTGTCATGCCAGCCAACCAATAGGCAAGAGCACAGGCAATGGTCAGGCCAAGATAAATATACCAGAGTGCTTTGGCGGTACCGGCAATGCGAGGGGTTAATTTATTATCCTTCATGGGCCCCGGCATTTCGGCGCGATAGAGCTGCATCCCCCCAATACCTAGCAGAGGAAGAATGGCAACTGCTAAAACGATGATACCCATACCGCCTAGCCATTGTAGCTGTTGTCGATAATATAGAATCGAGTGAGGTAGATCATCCAATCCACTGATAACAGTTGCACCAGTGGTCGTCAGTCCGGAGAAGGATTCAAAGATGGCATCAGCTAAACTGACTGGAAGCGACTGGGCCAGAATAAGAGGTACAGCACCAAAGGTACTCAGTACCGTCCAAAACAGCACAACAATTAAAAAGCCGTCACGGATTTTCAGTTCTGCGCGAGCTTTTCTTTTAGGCCAGAACAGCACGACCCCAGTGATTAGCGACAGGAAGAAGGTACTGATAAAGGCACTGCCGCCACCGTCTTCATAGATGGCAGAAACAATGGCTGGCGGCAACATGGTAATACTGAAAACCATCAGCAGAATGCCAAGGATACGGATGATGGTTGCGTATTGCATGTGCCCAGGCCTGATTAGAAGTAAGTAACGTTAACTTGGAACAGGCGCTCAACATCGTGGATATAGGCTTTATCCACCATGAAAAGCACTACATGGTCATTTTCGCGAATGATGACATTTTCGTGGGCAATGATAACCTGATCCTCGCGCACAATGGCACCAATCGAAGTACCGGGTGGCAAGGGGAGCTCACCAATGGTACGCCCGACAACCAGCGAGCTTTGTTCATTGCCCTTGGCAACCGCTTCAATCGCTTCGGCTGCGCCACGACGCAATGAATAAACATTAGAAACCAGGCCACGACGGATATGTTTTAGCAAGCTGCCGATAGTGACCTGTTGTGGCGAAATCGCAATATCAATTTGATGACCCTGGATCAGATCAACGTAAGCAGTGCGGTTGATCAGAACCATAGTTTTGCGAACGCCGAGCTTCTTGGCCAAAAGCGCCGACATGATGTTGGCTTCATCGTCATTGGTCACCGAAATGAAGAGATCAAAGTCACCAATATTCTCGTCTTTAAGCATGTCTTCGTCAGAGACATCACCTTGCAGCACCAGCGTATCGTGCAGGACGTCGGCCAATTCCTGAGTTCGCTCAGGACTACGCTCGATGATTTTAACCTGCATTTTGCTTTCTAAAGCTTTTGCCAGGCCTTCACCAATGTTACCGCCACCGGCAATCATCACCCGACTGTAGTTTTTCTCGAGGCGTTGCAGTTCGCTCATCACCGAGCGGATATGTTTTTTAGCAGCCAGGAAGAAGACCTCATCATCCGCTTCAATGATGGTGTGGCCGGTCGGCACAATCGGTGCACCACGACGGAAAATGGCGGCGACGCGGGTGTCTACATTGGGTAGATGGTGTTTCAACTCCGACAGAGCATTACCGACCAGCGGGCCGCCATAGTAGGCACGAACGGCCACCAGACGCACTTTGCCTTCGGCAAAATCAAGCACCTGAAAAGCACCGGGGTTTTCAATCAGACGGGTAATATATTGAGTGACCAGCTTTTCGGGGCTGATAACCACATCTACAGGTATATGATTATCTTTAAAGATGATGTCTTTATTGTGGTAATTGGGCGAGCGGATTCGGGCAATTTTAGTGGGGGTTTGATACAGGCTGTGTGCGATCTGACAGGCAATCATGTTGACTTCATCGCTGTTAGTCACCGCCACCAGCATGTCTGCATCTTCAATGCCTGCGTTGTAAAGCACATCTGGATAGGCGCCATGACCGACAATAGTTCGAAGATCCAGATGATCTTGGATATCGCGTAAACGCTTGCCATCAGTATCGATCAGCGTGATGTCGTTATCTTCGCCTTCCAGATTGAGCGCCAATGTTGTGCCAACCTGCCCGGCTCCGAGAATGATGATTTTCATAACGACAATTAAGATCCTTGCCTTATTAT
>NZ_JABURJ010000051.1 GCF_014762745.1 Kangiella sp. | reverse complement strand
TGGTACAAATTTGCTATGGTGTATTAAAACATCAAAGCGAATACCGACCTCAAGTGGCTTGAGGTCGGTTGGGAGAGATGGTATCTATATAAGATGGGCAAACCATTTATTTCAGGCAATAAAAAAGCAGGCCGGGGCCTGCTTTTAGGATGTTGCTGAACCGGTAAATCTTAGTCTAGAAACATGGTTGAGATAGATTCTTCGGTGTTAACACGACGAATCGATTCACCCAATAGGGGTGCAAGATCCAGAATTTCAATGCGGTCACAGCCTTGCGCTTCTTCTGAAAGCGGGATGGTGTTGGTCACGACCAGTTTATCGAGACTTGAGCCATTGATGTTGCTGATGGCTTTGCCTGAAAGAACCGGGTGGGTAGCATAAGCGTAAACGCTGTTGGCACCGTGATCTTTCAGTGCCTGCGCTGCCTGGCAAAGTGTGCCAGCTGTATCAACCATGTCATCAACAATCACGCAGTCACGACCAGAAACATCACCGATGATGTTCATGACGCTGACTTCGTTAGCGCGAGGACGACGTTTATCGATAATCGATAAGTCTGCGTCGTTTAGGCGCTTTGCAATGGCACGAGCACGAACAACACCGCCAACGTCTGGCGAAACTACCATCAGGTTTTTGCCGGCGATATTGGATTGGATGTGTTCGAGAAGTACTGGAGTGGCGTAGACGTTGTCTACTGGAATATTGAAGAAGCCCTGAATCTGGTCTGCGTGTAGGTCAACCGTTAGTACGCGGTCAAAACCTACGCCGCTGATCATGTCAGCAACCACTTTTGCACTGATTGGTACACGTGCTGAACGAACGCGACGATCCTGGCGGGCGTAACCGTAGTAAGGAATGACTGCGGTGATACGCTTGGCTGATGCACGTTTCAGTGCGTCGGCCATGATGATCAATTCCATCAGGTTGTCGTTAGTTGGTGCGCAAGTAGATTGAATGAT
Organism: Kangiella sp.; assembly: GCF_014762745.1. Classification (GTDB taxonomy): domain Bacteria; phylum Pseudomonadota; class Gammaproteobacteria; order Enterobacterales; family Kangiellaceae; genus Kangiella. The sequence continues at coordinate 8,888 of NZ_JABURJ010000051.1, read as the reverse complement.
GAAAACGTCTTTACCGCGAACATTTTCAAGAATTTCGACGCTGCACTCACCATCACTAAAGCGTTCGGTATGCGCTTTACCCAGTGGTACGTTTAAGTAATCAGAAATTCGTTTGGCGAGATCAGGTGTGGCATTACCACTGAAAAGCATTAAATCAGACATCGAAAAGCCCTGTAACATTAGCCCCAAAAGTTACAGCAAGCAGAATAAAAGCTGGGAGAAGAGAAGATGGCAGGGGTAGCTGGATTTGAACCAACGAATGGCGGCATCAAAAGCCGCTGCCTTACCGCTTGGCGATACCCCTGCAATTTTTTACTTTATCAGCGGCGAGGTGTTGATACCTCTAGCTTCTAAAGTTAGCCAGCGCTGCTTGCACAGAGCCGCTATTTTACGGACTTCTCGCTCGTTGTCAAAGGTTAAGAAGAGACAACTTCCGGTTCCGGTTAACATCACTTTTCCGTATTGAGATAGATGCTCAAAGGCTTCTTTTATCTCCGGATAAAGTTCGAGAACCAGTGTTTGCATGGCGTTGTAACCAACTTCAGGCAAACTCCCTTCGCGAGTGGCGCGTAATTTAATGGGTTTGTCGTTTCTTGTCAACGCTGAATGTGAAAAAATTTTGCCGGTGTTCACATGAACGTTTGGATAGACAATAAGATACCACTTTTCAGGGATATCGGTGTTGGTTAAAAGTTCGCCAATGCCTTCAGCCCAGGCGCTATGACCATTTACGAAAACCGGGACGTCGGCACCTAACTGACGCCCTAGATCGATCAATTGCTGCTGATCGAGATGTAAATTCCAGAGCTGATTGAGGGCGACTAAAGTGGTTGCTGCGTTAGAACTACCGCCGCCTAAACCGGCCCCGGATGGCAATCGCTTGGTCAGTTTGATATCCGCACCGGATACGCTTGTGCAGAATGGCTGTAGCATTCGGGCGGCTTTGATAATCAGGTTCTGCTCACTGGGCACTTCGCTGTATTCGCTGTCCAGGGTCAGTTCGCCAGATTCATTCGTTTTTATCCAGATGTCATCACCGATATCCAATAATTGAAACAGGGTTTGCAGTTCATGATAACCGTCGGGACGTTGGCCCAGTACGCGAAGCTCTAAATTGAGTTTGGCTGGCGAGGGCCAATAGCTGTAACCCTGCTCATCGAGACTGCCGGTTGCAACGGTGAAACTCATAAGGTCAGATCCCAGCTGCGCAGCGACAAAATAATTTTGTTGTCACCTTGGGTAATTTTGATCTTCTGGGGCAGGGCAATGGTCTTATCATGATGCCAGGGGTGGCTGTCGTATTTTTGGTAGAGCACCTGGTAATCCTGATAGTTGAGCTCCTGCAAAGTACCATCTGCATTAATTTTCAAATTGTCGCGATTGATGCCAGTCGGCAGCCCAAGAACCCAGTCCTGCAGATAATGCACTGGTAAATCCCAGCCCAGAACGTCATATAAAAGCTGTTCGGCGTTGTAACCTTCGAAGTGTTGGTCATCACCGGTTTTAAGGGTGGTCAGTTGCGGCGTGATATCAAGCAAGACATAAGTAGTGCCGAAGGTGCCATACATACGGACAGTCAAAGTGTCACGCGCGGCCTGTTTCCACATGATGCTGCTGGAGAAGCTATCGTCAGGCTGGGTGATGCCGATACGGCCCTGAGTGGTAAAGCCTTTAATGGTTTTCAGGTTCTTATATTGCTTCTGCCACTTTGGATCGTCCCAGACGGTGGTGTCCTGTTTTTCGGGCAGGGTTTCGCAGGCAGATAATAATAAGGCGAAGCTGATTAATAGTGTGCGCAGCATTAAGCTCATTTAATGGATCTCTTTAGGTATTTAAAAATAGTTTGTTGGGATTCGCTTTGCTTATCACCAACCTACATTTCTATTCGGTTCCAATGGGCAGGATTATGCCTGTTTTTAGTGCGGCTTGCATCTTTGGGGCTGGGGATGATGGGCCAAAGCCCACCCTACAAAGTCACAGGATGATGGTGCGTGGTGGTGGGGACAACCGATGATTACCCAGCGCCTTGAGCTTCAGGGAAACGTTGCAGGACTTCCATCAAATAACGGTTATTGGGATTCTGGCGCAGAGCTCTTTGCCAGATTTCGGTGGCTTTTTCTTTTTCGCTCATGACCCATAAAACTTCGCCCAGGTGGGCTGCAACTTCGGGTAATGGCTGCTTCTGGTAGGCCATTTGCAGGAATTCGAGTGCTTTTTGCAGGTTGCCCAGGCGATATTGCAGCCAGCCCATGGAGTCGAGGACGGCGCTGTTTTCGGGGTCATGTTGATAAGCGGCTTCAATCAGGTGCTGAGCTTCTTCCAGTGAACGGTTCATATCAGCCAGGGTATAGCCCAGTGCATTCATGGCGTCGTGATGATCGGGCTGGATTTTAAGCACTGTACGCAAGTCCTGTTCCATCTGCTGGAAATAACCCAATGGCTCTCCGGCCAGTGCTTTAACGTAAAGCAGATCGACGTCGTCGGGGAAGCGTTTGACTTCTTTTTCCAGTAATAGATAGGCTGACAGGTCGCTGTGACGAGACTGCAACATGCGTGCGCCGATTATGGTGATTTCTTTATGCAGCTGCTGGTCTTCTGCCTGTGCCTGAAGCTGATGAATAGAGTCAATCAGTTCATCGACTGACTGAGTCTGATTGAGCAGTTGCAGCTTCTGGTAATAAAGAGAAGTTTTATTGGGTTCGACCTGCAAGGCGCTTTCGATGCGCTGGGCCGCCAGCTCGTATTGCTGAATCTGAGTCAAAAAACTGATCTCAAACTGTAACAGGCGCTGTTTTTCCTGCAGGCTGACCATTTGCTGGGCCTGTTGCAAGCTTTGCATGGCGTATTGCCAATTACCCTGTTCATGCAACAGGTGGGCAAGACGGGTTCGAGCGGTGTAAAAATAGTTACCCGGAGGCACCATTTCATAACAGCTGATGGCACGAACGGCTTCGTCGTTACGCAGGGCCGAGTCAGCACAATAATAGCTGGTTATATCTTTTTTGTAGTTTTTACGCGCCAGTTGCCAGAAGTTATCCGAACTTTCTGCATAAGCTTCTATCGCATACTGACTACCGGCCATTAAAAACTGCGCCTGGTAATTCTTTGGTTGTTTGCGCAGTACCTGCTGAAAAGCCATGATGGCTGCGGCATAGTTTTTCTGGGTGTAGAGCAGTTCACCCAGCTCGAAATATTGCTCACTGTTGAGTCGGCGACTTTCGACAATTTGTTGCAGGTAGGCCGCGCGCTTTTCTGAAGATTCCAGCGCCAGAGCTTCGCCTTTCAGCTCAATGGCTGAGAGAAAGCTGTTGTGCTCCGATAAGACTGAGTCCAGTAGTCGGTGGATACGAGCCTGATAAAATTGAGGATTATGACTGTTGAGTAGCAGGTGTGCTTCTAAAGTTCGCAGGACGGGGTGGTTGAGCCTGGCTGACTCCTGATTGAAGTAGTGTACAAAATCGGCGTTGTCCTGATAGCTGGTGACTTGCACCAGATGGTAAAGCTGCTCGTCCATTGAGGGTGGCAGCAGCTTCAGTAGCAGATGCAGCTCGTCATTAGCGGTGGCGTAATCTCCGGTAGCAACAGCAGTCAGCAGCTTGGCTTTATGGGCATTGGCATCATCAGGTGCATGTTTCAGCCAGATAGACAGAGCCTGGTTGACCTGATCGTAATCATGTTTTTCCAAGGCAACGACGGTTGCACGACGAGCCAGTGCGATACTGCCTGTTCGTTCGGCGGAGTCTAAAAAATTACTTTGAGCGATTTCCTCAAGGTTCTGCTGGCTGGCGATATTGGCCAGTAGAATACTGAAATACAATTGGCTACGTTGATCCGCTGACATGTGTGAAATGTCAGGATAGGTTGCACGATCAGGCGGTGGTTCCTGTGCTTGTTGCGCTATCATTGGCTGCTTGCCAGAGCAGGCAGCTAACAGCAGGAGGGCACCAAGCGATTGCAGAAAGAGAATTGAAAAACGCTTATTCATTCGACAATCCTACAATCTCTTTATGACAAGAGGTAGGAATAATTTGTCATAATACGTAAATTGTTGCCTTCACAATGACTTTTTCGATTAGCGGACATGACTGCTCAGTGTTATAATTCGCGCCAATTATAAGCCTTTGATTTCTCGTTATTTTTGGGCTGGGCTGCAACAACTCAACAATTTCTTATCTATGTCATTGATTGCATTAGGAATTAACCACAAAACTGCTTCATTAGCTGTACGCGAAAAAGTTGCGTTCGCGGACCATGAGCTGGGCGAAATCATGGCCGAACTGGCTGAAGCTCTGCATCAAAGCGAAGTGGCGGTTTTGTCCACCTGCAATCGGGTTGAGTTTTATGTTTCCAGTGACCAGCAGACGCCCGAGCAGTTAAGAGAACAGTTGCTACACTGGCTACAGGTTAAAAAGCAACTACAGGAAGATTTGCATTCGGCGATTTATTGCCATGATGAAGACAAGGCCGTTTTGCACCTGATGCGGGTAGCCAGCGGGCTGGATTCGATGGTACTGGGCGAGCCGCAGATTTTGGGTCAGCTTAAAGCCAGTTACCAAAAGGCACGCCGTGCCGGTACCATCAATCAGGTGATGGAACGTCTATTCCAGAAGACTTTTTCGGCAGCCAAGCGGGTTCGTCATGAAACCGATATTGGCACTAATCCGGTGTCGGTGGCTTATGCCGCAGTTAGCCTGGCGAAACACGTTTTTGCCGATTTTTCCAAGCTGACCGTGATGTACGTTGGTGCGGGCGAAACCATTGAACTGGCTGCTCGCCATTTGCAGCAGCAGGGCGTTGGTAACATGATCATGGCCAATCGTACCCTGGCCAATGCACAAAAGCTGGCTAAAGAGTTCAACGGTAGGGCGATTGGTCTGGAAGCAATTCCGCATTATTTATCGCAGGCGGATATCGTGATTTCCTCAACCGGCAGTATGCTACCGATCATCGGTAAGGGCATGGTTGAGCAGGCGGTTAAAGAACGCCGCCGTAAAAGCATGTTCATGGTCGATCTGGCGGTGCCGCGCGACATTGAAAGCTCGGTGGGCAAGCTGGATGATGTTTATCTTTATACCGTAGATGATCTGGAAGGCGTGATTCAGGAAAACATGCAGGCGAGGCAGGAGGCTGCCGCAGAAGCTGAGCATATTTTGCGAGATTTCAGCGAAGAATTCCGTCAATGGCAGCTTGGCCGCCAAAAGCACGATACGGTTCGTGAGTTGCAGCAAAAGTATTCGGATATTGCCAACAATGAATTGCAGCGGGCTAAAGCTCAGCTGGCCAATGATGGTGATCCTGAGCAGGTGATGGAACAGTTAACGCATCGCCTGACCAAAAAGTTTTTACACCAACCGCTGGTATGGTTACGCCAGGATGATGATGAAGTGGATACCCATGAGGTGATCCGCAAGTTATTTGATCTGGATGAGTAATTGTGGTCTGAAAGAATAGTCTATTACCGATTTAGTCTGTCGTTATTCTGCGACAGCACACGATAACAAGGTTGATATGTTACAAGATTCAATTATCGAAAAATTGCAGGGTCTGGTTGATCGCCACGAAGAAATTAGTGCTTTGTTGGGCGATCCGGATGTTATTGGTGACCAGAATAAATTCCGTGATTTATCCAAAGAGTATTCGCAGCTGGAAGAAGTGGTGAATACTTTTCAGCGTTATCAGGAAGCCGAAGAAAGTCTACAGAGCGCCGAAGAAATGCTCAAGGATGAAGATCCAGATATGCGTGAGATGGCGCAGGAAGAGATGAAAGAAGCCAAAGCGCAGATCGAGAAGCTGGAAGTCGAGATGCAAAAGTTGTTGCTTCCGCGTGATCCTAATGATGACAAAAATACCTTCCTTGAAATTCGTGCCGGAACCGGTGGTGATGAAGCTGCAATCTTTGCTGGCGATTTATTCCGCATGTACAGCAAATATGCCGAGAAAAAACGCTGGCAGGTTGAAGTGATCAGCGAAAGCGAAGGCGAACATGGTGGCTATAAAGAAATTATCGTGCGCATCAGCGGCGACAGCGTTTATTCGCATCTTAAATTCGAATCGGGCGCGCACCGTGTGCAGCGTGTTCCTGAAACTGAATCGCAAGGTCGTATTCATACTTCAGCCTGTACCGTAGCGGTGATGCCGGAAGCGGATGAACTGGATGCTATCGAGATCAACCCAGCCGATTTGAAAGTGGATACTTTCCGTGCATCGGGCGCGGGTGGTCAGCACGTCAATAAAACGGATTCGGCGATTCGTATTACTCACTTACCGACGGGTGTTGTGGTTGAGTGTCAGGATGAGCGTTCGCAACATAAAAACCGCGCCAAGGCCATGTCAGTATTGCAGGCTCGCCTGATGGCAGCAGAACAGGCCAAAGCCCAGTCGGAACAAACTGAAATGCGCCGTAACCTGGTTGGAACCGGTGATCGTTCGGATCGTATTCGTACTTATAATTTCCCACAAGGCCGTATGACTGATCATCGAATCAATCTGACCTTGTATAAACTTGACGAAATTATGGAAGGCGATATTGATCAGATCGTTGAGCCATTGATTCAAGAGCATCAGGCAGATCAATTGGCAGCCCTGTCAGGACAGAATACATAACTGTGATGGAACCCATGAGCGTCGCCCAAGCGTTGGCTTGGGCCAGGCAGCAACTTGAAGCCATTGATGACGCAACGATAGATGCTGAAATTTTATTGGCCCACGCTATCGACAAAAATCGCACCTGGCTGAAAACCTGGCCAGAGCATATCCTCTCCGAAAAGCAGCTTTCACATTACCAGTATTTAATTAGTCGTCGCAGTAAAGGTGAGCCAACCGCTTATCTTATTGGTGAAAAAGAATTCTGGTCACTGACTTTTAAAGTCACTCAAGATACCTTGATTCCGCGCCCAGAAACAGAAGTGTTGGTTGAGCAGGCGCTGCAAAGAATTCCTGAAAATAGTGACTTTAAAGTAGCCGACCTCGGAACAGGCAGTGGAGCTATCGCTCTGGCAATTGCCAGCGAGCGACCGCAAACGACAGTGTGGGCTTTGGATATGAGCGAGCCTGCCTTAAAAGTTGCGCAAGCCAACGCTGAGCACAACAAGATTAAAAATGTGGCATTTGAGCAGGGTAGTTGGTTAAGCAACTGGCAACATGGTCAGCTGGATATGATCGTCAGTAATCCTCCTTATGTAGCCCCCAACGATCCGCACCTGGCAGATTTGGTTTATGAGCCAGTAACAGCATTGGTTGCCGAAGACAAAGGTTTGTCAGATATTCATCAAATCACCCAACAGGCAACTGAACACCTAAAACCTGGCGGCTACTTATTGTTTGAGCATGGTTATGACCAGGGTGAAGCCGTTCGAGAAATATTGCATAAGGTTGGCTTTACGCAGATTGAAACCGTCAAAGACTATGCCGGTCAAGATCGAGTGAGCCTAGGGAAAAGATAAGGGATAAGTCGTGACTTGCCCCACCGATTTATACGCTATCAAGCGAAACTTGTAACTAGCAAAGCAAGATACCTTTCTGCTATTTGTTGATGAACCAAACCCTGTTCAAAGTGTCTGTTTATGTGGCGATTTTCAGCATTCCAGCCAAAAGCCATTACCGTTTCACAAAAATATGTGAAGCAATAGGTTTTTAGCTTGCTCACACAGGTCAGTATTGTTAGAGTAGCCCGATTGGGTAATAAGCATAAAAGCCTTGCTATTACTGGCTTTAGCCACAATTAGAGTAGTGAGGCTGGCTTCTGCATTTGAGTGAAGCCTGAATCCTATAATCATCCTTATTTTTGAAATTAGCGAGAAATTTCCTTAGATGTTTAATAAATTACGTGGTTTATTTTCAACCGACCTGTCGATTGATTTGGGGACTGCCAATACTTTGATTTACGTTCGCGACCAGGGCATCGTTTTGAATGAGCCTTCGGTGGTTGCGATTCGTCAGGAACGTGCTGGCGGGGCAAAATCAATTGCGGCAGTTGGTGAAGCTGCTAAGCGCATGTTGGGTCGTACTCCGGGCAATATCGTTGCCATCCGTCCTTTAAAAGATGGTGTGATTGCAGATTTTGAAGTGACTGAGAAAATGCTTCAGCACTTTATCCGCAAAGTTCATGACAATACCTTCTTCCGCCCAAGCCCTCGAGTTCTTATCTGTGTTCCTTGCGGTTCAACTCAAGTTGAGCGTCGTGCGATTAAAGAATCAGCCTTAGGTGCTGGTGCGCGTGACGTATTCCTGATTGAAGAGCCGGTAGCAGCTGCCGTTGGTGCGGGTTTGCCGGTGGGTGAAGCACGTGGTTCCATGGTGGTGGATATTGGTGGTGGTACTACTGAGATTGCGATCCTGTCTTTGAACGGCGTGGTTTATTCGGACTCAGTGCGTATTGGTGGTGACCGTTTTGATGAAGCTATCATCGAGTACATCCGTCGCAACTACGGCACTATCATTGGTGAAGCAACCGCTGAGCGCATTAAGCATGAAATCGGTACCGCCTATCCGGGCACTGAAGTTCGTGAGCTGGATGTTCGTGGTCGTAATCTGGCCGAAGGTATTCCAAGAAGCTTTACCATTAACAGTAACGAAGTCCTGGAGGCTTTACAGAATCCATTGCACGGTATCGTTCGTGCGGTGAAAACGGTTCTTGAGCAATCGCCTCCAGAATTGGCTGCTGATATTTCTGAACGTGGTATGGTGTTAACAGGTGGTGGTGCCTTAATTCGTGATATTGATCGCCTGTTGATGGAAGAAACCGGTTTGCCTGTGATTGTTGCTGAAGATCCTTTGACCTGTGTAGCTCGTGGTGGCGGCAAGGTACTTGAAACTATCGATGAACATGGCGGCGATTTATTCTCATACGATTGATTTTTAAAGAAATATTGACGAAAATCGGGCAATTA
>NZ_JABURJ010000068.1 GCF_014762745.1 Kangiella sp. | reverse complement strand
ATGGTTGTGGTTCTGCGATTGCTTCCAGTTCTTTAATCACTGAGTGGGTTAAAGGCAAAACAATCGACGAAGCACAGTCTATTAAGAATACGCAAATTGCTGAAGAGTTGGCTTTACCTCCAGTAAAAATTCACTGCTCAGTGTTAGCTGAAGATGCCATCAAGGCAGCAGTGAAAGATTACAAAGAAAAGCACGGTCAGTAATCGAGAATTTATCAGTAAACTAGGTAAGCAGATTAGGATTTAATATGGCAATCACCTTATCAGATGCAGCAGCAGAACGTGTGAAAAGTTTCATGGCCAATCGTGGCAAAGGACTTGGCATTCGTCTTGGCGTGAAAACCACGGGTTGCTCTGGATTAGCGTATGTCCTGGAGTTCGTTGATGAATTGGAAGATGACGATGTCGTTTTTGAAGATAAGGGCGTTAAGGTGATTGTGGATCCTAAAAGTAGTCTGTATCTGGATGGTACTCGTTTAGAGTTTAAGAAAGAAGGTCTGAATGAAGGCTTTGAGTTTGTGAACCCCAATGTTAAGGGTGAGTGCGGTTGTGGTGAGTCCTTTACCGTATAACTCGCTACTTTAATCACCCTAATCAACCAGGGTGTTAACTCAATTCGTGTCAAAAACCAGTATAACCTTAAACTCAGACTCTGATTATGACTAAAGCACAGCAAAACTACTTTGAATTATTCGGCCTTGAGCCGAATTTTTCTATTGATGTTCCAAAACTGTCTGCCAAGTTGCGTACGCTACTGAATAGTGTTCATCCAGACAGGTTCGCCAGCTCTGGTGCTCAACAGCAAATGCTTTCCATGCAAAAGACCACTCAGTTGAATGATGCGTTTGCGGTGTTGAAACATCCAGTGAAGCGTGCTCAGTATCTACTGCACCTGAAAACGGGTATCGATACTGCCAAAGACCATACGGTGAATGATCCTGAATTCTTGATGCAGCAGTTAGAGCTGCGTGAGGAGCTGGAAACCATTTCTGGGGGTAATGACATTTCTCAGCTACATCAGTTTGCTGATAAAATCAGTGCCCTGGAAGAAGAGCAGGAGAGTCGCATGACAGAGCTGTTCCAACAGGAACCACTCGATACTGATGAGCTTGAAAAAGCGATTTATAAATTACAGTTCTTGCATAAAACCTTGTCTGACATTGAGCAGGCGGAAGACAAGCTTTTAGGCTAAATACCTCAAAACAGTAAATATTATTTATGGCGTTACTTCAAATTTCAGAGCCCGGAAAAAGTACTGATCCACACCAGCATAAACTGGCCGCAGGAATTGATCTGGGAACAACCAATTCACTTATCGCAACGGTGCGCAGCGGTAAAGCGGAAACCCTGCCTGACTTGGAGGGCGATCATATTTTGCCTTCGATTGTCCACTATACGAAAGATGGCACCGTGTCTGTCGGCAAGTCTGCGAAGCTGTTCGTTTGTTCTGACGCCAAAAATACCATTAGTTCAGTTAAGAGATTAATGGGGCGAGGCCTTAAAGACGTTCAGAAAATTAAAGAATTCAGTGCTAATCAGCTCACGGCATCGGGCACTGGCATGCCAGCTGTTGAAACTGATTGTGGCATTAAAAATCCGGTAGAAGTTTCCAGTGAAATTTTAAAAGCATTGGTTAAACGAGCAGAAGATTCATTGGGCGGAGAACTGGGTGGTGTTGTGATCACAGTACCTGCCTATTTTGATGAAGCTCAGCGTCAGGCCACGAAAGATGCTGCGCAAATTGCCGGTGTTAAAGTCTTACGGCTGATCAGTGAGCCAACCGCAGCTGCGGTAGCTTATGGTTTGGATACCGGTAGTGAAGGTATTCATGCCATTTATGATTTGGGTGGCGGTACTTTTGATATTTCTATCCTGCGCCTCGAAAAAGGTGTCTTCGAGGTCATGGCGACTGGTGGTGACAGTGCCCTGGGTGGCGATGACTTTGACCGAGCCATTGCGGGTTACCTCGTTGAGCAGGCAAACATTGATAAGAATGATCGCGGTGCCTATCAGATGGCCATGATCAAGGCGCGTGATGTTAAAGAGGCTTTGACTGACAAAGAGTCCGTCGAGATTAACTTCATGCACTGGAAAGGCTCCATGGACAGAGCTTTAATGAATTCGATCATTGCACCGATTGTGGATAAGACTCTGGTCGCCTGCCGTCGTACTTTAAAGGATGCAGGTCTTAAGGCTTCTGAAGTGCAGGATATTGTCATGGTCGGCGGTTCGACGCGAGTGCCACTGGTGCGTGAGAAAGTTGAAACCTATTTTGGCAAAAAGCCTTTGACTGATATCGACCCGGATAAAGTGGTTGCTATTGGCGCGGCCATTCAGGCTGACGTTCTTATTGGCAACAAAACCGATGAGGATATGCTGTTATTGGACGTTATTCCTCTCTCTCTTGGTGTTGAAACCATGGGGGGGCTTGCGGAAAAGATTATCCCAAGGAATACGCCAATCCCGATTGCCCGTGCGCAGGAGTTTACCACCTATAAAGATGGTCAGACTGCCATGGCTATTCATGTAGTGCAGGGTGAACGAGAGCTAGTCGAAGATTGCCGCTCATTGGCACGTTTTGAGTTGCGCGGTATTCCGCCGATGGTGGCCGGCGCTGCTCGTATCAAAGTGACTTATCAGGTAGATGCTGATGGCTTGCTAAAAGTGACTGCCGAAGAAACCATTACCGGTGTAAAATCGGATATTACGGTCAAGCCGTCTTATGGTCTGAACGATGAGCAGATCACTTCAATGCTGCAATCGTCGGTAAGCCATGCAGAAGAAGACATGAAAGCACGTATGTTGCGTGAGCAACAGGTTGAAGCCAAGCGTGTGATTGAGGCAGTGCAGGCCGCACTGGCCGAAAATGGCGATGAATTACTGTCTAAGGATGAGCGCCATGCCATTGAAGAAGCTCTGAAACAGCTTGCTTACATTGCCGATAATGGTGATATTGAAGCGATTGAAGAAGCGATCAAAGTTGTCGATAAGAGTACCGAAGAATTTGCCAGCCGCCGGATGGATGCGAGTATCGCGAAAGCCCTGGTTGGCCATGAAATTGATGAAATATAAGGGTTTACAATGCCTAAAGTGATTTTTTTGCCGCATGAAGAGTTATGTCCAGAAGGTGCCGTTTTCGAAGCAGAAGAGGGCGAGACCATCCTTGATGTAGCCTTGCGTAACGATATTGAGATTGAACATGCCTGTGAAATGTCTTGTGCATGCACTACTTGCCACGTCATTGTTCGAGAGGGTTTTGACTCTCTGGAAGAAAGCGATGAGCTGGAAGATGATATGCTGGATAAGGCCTGGGGATTGGAGCCTGAGTCACGTTTGAGCTGTCAGGCAGTTGTTGATGATGAAGACTTGACCGTCGAAATACCCAAATACACCATCAACCAGGTTTCTGAGCGTCATTAGAGGCTAGTTTTAAGAGCCAGTTTTAAGAGAGTAATTCTATGAAATGGATAGACAGTTTAGATATTGCCATTGAGCTTTATGAAAAACATCCAGAAGTTGACCCTAAAACGGTAAACTTTGTGGACTTGCAAAAAATGGTCATAGATCTGGAAGACTTCGACGATGACCCAAAGCGTTGTGGCGAGCGCATCCTTGAAGCCATTCAGATGGCCTGGATAGAAGAGGCTGAATAGGCCATTTTTTGAGCGTATAAAATTCAGAAAAGAGTCAACAAAAGGTTGTATTTTCTGCAAAAAACAGTATTATACGCGTCTCACCAAAAACGCACTTTGGTGACTCTCGAGAGAGAATTTGGGTTGCTAGCTCAGTCGGTAGAGCATCTGACTTTTAATCAGGTGGTCACAGGTTCGATTCCTGTGCAACCCACCAAATCTTTTCCTTCGGGAAGCAAAAGCCGCTAATGGAAACGTTAGCGGCTTTTTTTTGTCTGAGAGATTTTCTCGTCATTGCGAGGCCTTTAGGCCGTGGCAATCTCTTTACAGTATCGTATCCCGTGACTTAGGAATCACTTGAGGAAAGAGCGTAAGCGTGTTCCAGGTTTATCAAGAGCAACCTCGAAGTCACTTTGTTCCTTCTAGGCTACGCTTACTGGTGATTTAATTGCTCTTATCAATACTGTAGAACCGAGCTTCAACGATTAATCCCAGCACACCTAAGGTCATTAAAAATACAGCCAGAATTAAGAAGATATTGTTGGCTGGACTGCGTTTATCTTCGAGCACCTTCACATGATAGTCCCGGAAACCTTCATCCAGTTTTTTCATAAAGGACTTTCCCTTGTATTCGCGGGTAATAATACTATCTGGGACCCAGTTATGAGTGGTTTTATCATACACCTGCGGAATATACTCCCCGGTATATTTGATGTAGCAGTGTTTTTCTTCTTTATTTTTTAAGCATTCATTAATTTCATGTTTAAAGTCTATACCCAATGAACGGTACTCATATTGCTTATTACTCGAAAGCAGTTCCAGTTGAGCAATAAAGAAAAACAGCACAGCGACTAGAATAAAGGTTGAGCACACAATAACAGCTGCTTTTCGTTTTCCCTTGGCGATTTCATGTTTGCTATTGCTGGTGTTGGCGATGATAGGGATGTGCATTAGGTTTTTTCGGATATAGTCTTTATCCAGATCTTTAAGCATCTCATCTGGCGTTACCTCATAAGCCGTACAGAGCTTATCGAACATTTCTGTAGAGGGAATGCTTTTGTCATTTTCTAGCTTTGACAGGTACGACTGTTCAATTCCCAGCTTTCTTGCAAATTCAGGCTGAGTCCAGCCACTGGTTGAGCGTAAAGCTCGTAGTTTTTCACCAAGTGTCATTGTTGTTTCTCCGTAAAATTAATGTCGTTAGCCACACAAAAAGTGACCTTATTATTGTTTTTAAAAGCCTCAGGAATAACCAGATGAATAGATTGGAATAACAAGGAATATACAGGAATCTTTTGGAATTTGAATCGGTTAGCTCTAATTTCTCGGGTTGTTTGTGGTTATTATGAAATTCTTTGAAGATATAAAAAAGCCGCAGGGCTCTTAGAAAGAGGACTCCCGCGGCTTCGGCATAGGGCTAGTCGACCCTATTGCTCGAACGCTGTTTTAAAGCACTGTCTTAGTAGTGCTTTGCCTGGCCTTGACCAGTGACTACATATTTCTCTGTAGTGAGCTGTACCAGTCCCATTGGGCCGTAGGCGTGCAGTTTACTGGTTGAGATACCAATTTCTGCGCCTAAGCCTAATTCGCCACCATCTGAGAAGCGTGATGAAGCGTTGACCATAACAACTGATGAGTTGATGCGGCGGATAAATTCATTACCGCGGTCAATGTTTTCAGTGACAATCACTTCGGTGTGGCTTGAGCTGTGTTCAAGGATATGAGCAACGGCATCATCATAGGAAGCCACCTGTTTAACGCTCATGGCAAGACTCAAATACTCATTATGATAATCTTCTGCGCTGGCTTCTGTAGCATTGTTCAGTTGTGCCGCTGAGTCTTTATCAGCTTTAAACTGGATAGCAAATTCATTGCCTAGCTTGTTAACGCGCTTTAAGAATTCGTTAGCAATGTCTTTATGGATAACGAGGCTTTCCAGTGCGTTACAAACACCAGGGCGCGATACCTTACCGTCTTTTAATAGCTTCTCGGCTTTATCAAGATCAGCAAACTTATCGACATACAGATGACAAACACCTTTAAAGTGCTGTATCACTGGGATCTTGCTGTTGTCAGTTACTGCACGAATCAAACGCTCGCCTCCGCGTGGAATCACCAGATCAATGGTGTCGCGGAATTGAAGCAGGTGATTAACCGCTTCGTGGCTTTGCGATGGAACAATGCAGACCATCTCTTTGCTGTGACCACAATCTGTAAGCGCATCGTGCCAGCATTGTATCAGCGCCTGGTTAGAGTGCCACGCCTCTTTACCACCGCGCAGAATCACAACGTTGCCTGATTTTAGCGTCAGGGCAGCAGCTTCTACCGCAACGTTTGGACGCGCTTCGTAAATCATCAAGATGACGCCTAAAGGAATACGCATCTTGCCGACACGAATACCGTTCGGACGTAATGTGCTTGGCCCAATCTCGCCAACCGGGTCAGCCAGGCTCATCACATTGTGCAGTGCATCAACCATGCCATCAACACGTGCTTCATCAAGCAGCAAACGATCAACCATCGCGTCAGGCAGGTCGTTATCTTTGGCGTATTGAATGTCTTTTTTATTGGCTTCGAGAATCTGGTCCTGGTTGGCTTTAAGTCTTTTAGCCATCGCCGCTAAAACGTCATTCTTCTGGCTGCTGGATAAATTTCCCAGCGTTTGTGCTGCCTGTTTGGCACGCACCGTTAGTTCATACAGCTCTTGCTGTTCTTTACTTTCAAATGTGTTCTCTTGCATCGTCATAAATTCCTCCTAAGCTACCGATACTTCTTTACAAGTACGGTGAATTAAAGTCCCTGGGTTCTGGTTGTCGAACAACCTCATGTAACTTTCGTTCTTACCATTACAGATAATGGTGTCGATACCGTTTTCTGATGCAAAGCGCGCAGCTTGTAGCTTGGTTTGCATACCGCCAGTACCGCGTGGGTTATTGGTGTCTTTACCCACTGCCATGGTTTCGTCGTTAACACCTTTAAACTGGGTTACCAACTCTGCTTCAGGGTTAACCTTTGGGTTGTCATCATAGACACCATTAATGTCACTACAGATGATCAATAGGTCAGCGTCCGTTAATGCAGCAACCTGTGCCACCAGATTGTCGTTATCGCCAATGGTCAGTTCCTCTGTCGCAACTGTGTCATTCTCATTGACGATAGGCATGGCGCCTAATTCAAACAAGGTCTGGAATGTGTTGCGGGCATTCTGCGAACGCTCCGGGTTTTTGATGTCGGCAGAGGTTAATAGTACCTGGGCTACCACGTCATCAAAGAAGCGCTGCCAGTGTCGAACCACCATAGATTGGCCAATCGCAGCCAATGGTTGCTTTTCTTTACGGGTTAGCACCTCATTGTCAGGCTTCACCAGGTTAAAACCGGCGGCCACCGCACCTGAAGATACCAAGGTAACGTTTTTGCCAGCTTTGTGGCATTTACGAATAAAGTGTGCAATCGGCAAACAATATTCTGATGAGCAGGAGCGGCCGTCTGGAGCAATCAGCGCTGATCCTACTTTAATGACTATATTTTTGTATTGACTAAAATCGATGTGTTCGAGCATGGAAAACCTTATATTTCATTTAAAGGATGTATGAATGGAAAAGTCGAAAGGATGTGCCTGAAGACAGGACTGAAATCAGTTGTTGTAACTGACTCAGTAGCAACAGAAATAGCGTTCGACTGGCTCAAAAAGCCCGTCGTTGCTGTCTTTTTCGCTGTTGAATAAATAGTAAGCACGGTTCGCATTGTCGTCATACAGCTCCTAATGTCAAATTCTATCCCGAGAAAATCTGAGAGCGCCTCTAAGCGCCGCCTAGCCGTGTTCTGTTGCTTTAACTGGTAGGGTAGTAGCATTAGTTTAAGTATTGCTAACTCTCCGCGAGGCCATATCTCAGCGATTTTCTCTGTTTCGTAAAATTATTTGAAATAACAGTATCTTATGCTTCGGATAAGATTTACTTATCCGAGGGCTTGTTTGACATTACTATTGACGTACCTGGATACAGCCAGCTGCCTGGGTTCTGGTTCAACCATAACTTGCTATAAGCTTCCTTCTTCCCATTACATATGGTTACGTGAATGCCATGCTCAGTAGCTAGCAGGGCAGATTGAAGCTTGCTTAACATGCCGCCAGTTGATTGAGGATTAATGTTGGTTTTGGCATAACTGATAATATCGGCATCGGCCTGCTGTATAGTTGAAATCAAATTGGCATTGGGGTTTAGCTGAGGGTTGTCGTCATAGACGCCGTCTACATCACTGCAGATAATTAACAGGTCGGCATCGGTTAGCAGCGCCACTTGTGCAGCGAGTCGGTCATTATCGCCAAATTTAAGCTCTTCGGTGACAACCGTATCGTTTTCATTGACGATCGGGATTGCGCCAAATGTTTGCAGTTGAGCAAAGGTTCTTTTGGCATTCTGGGCTCGTTTAGGATTGTTAATATCGTCTGAGGTGAGTAGCACCTGGGCAACATCCTGATCGAAAAATCGCTGCCAGTGGCGTATGACGATGGATTGGCCAATCGCCGCCAATGCCTGCTTCTGCTCCAGATTCAAAGTTCTATCGACCAGTTGAAGCTGATTAAAGCCAGCAGCAACAGCGCCAGAGGATACCAGGATGACCTGTTTCGAAGCGGCATGGCATTTCTTTATAAAGTTTGCGATTGGCAGGCAATATTCAGCTGAGCAGGCATGTGAGTCCGGTGCTACCAAGGCGGATCCCACCTTGATGACGATTTTTTGAAAATGGTTGAAATCTATTTCATTCATCAGCTTTTCTCTCAGACATTAAAAAACCCGCGAAGCTTTTGGCTTGCGGGTTTCTGTGGTTTATCGTTTCTATGAAGTCGTTATCGATGACTCAGTAAAAAATATTCACACAGCGCAAGCCGAGACTTTCCGGGTACGGGAAGACTTGCGGGGATAACCGCTAGAGGCTGTGATGTGTGAAGGGATTTATTCATGACATTGATGATCGCTGGAAAACATTATCCAGTCAATTAACTTTTGGTTATACAGTAGGGGAGAGTGAGCTCAGATTATGAACACTGAGTAAAGTAAGCTGTATGTTATGGATTCGTTACTTGATTAGAGAGTCTAGAATTGTTTGATGCGGAATGAAAAGTCACTGGATCCCGCGGTCGAGCCGCGGGATGACAGTGTATGGTTTTAATAGATTGGCTAAGACCAAAAAAGGCACTAAAACACTGGGCGGGATTATTTTAACTGATCCGCTAAGTAAGTATGAATCAGTGCATAAAGCTTAGCTGATTGCTCATTATTGGCTGCGCCGCCATGACCACCTTCGGTGTTTTCATAATACAAAACATCGTGCCCCATGGCTTGCATTTTGGCGACCATCTTGCGCGCATGACCCGGGTGAACACGATCGTCTCGGGTAGAAGTGGTGAAGAAAATTCTTGGGTAATCTTCATCCTTGTGAACGTTATGATAAGGCGAGTAGGTTTTAATGTAGTTCCACTCATCTTCATTGTCAGGGTTACCGTATTCACCCATCCAGCTTGCGCCTGCCAGCAGTTTGTTGAAGCGCTTCATATCCAGTAGTGGAACCTGACAAACGACAGCGCCAAAGAGATCAGGACGCATCGTCGCAACGGCGCCAACCAATAGGCCACCATTACTACCGCCACGAATACCTAAATGTTCTTCGGATGTGATTTTTCGCTCGATCAAGTCCTCGGCAACGCTGATGAAATCATTAAAGGCCACATGACGATTTTCTTTTAAAGCCGCCTGATGCCAGTCTGGACCGTACTCGCCACCGCCACGTATATTGGCCAGCACATAAACACCACCCTGTTCTAACCAATTTTTGCCTATCAGCGCTGAGTAGCTTGGACGCAGGGAAACTTCAAAGCCGCCATAACCGTAAAGCAAGGTTGGGTTTTTGCCGTTGTATTCGACATTTTTACGCATGACGATAAAGTAAGGCACTTTAACGCCATCGTCTGCTTCAACAAAGTGCTGCTCAACTTTATAAGGTTCGGCATTAAAGAAAGCCGGTAAGCTTTTCAACTCGCTGAATTTTCCGGTCTTCTCATCAAAGTAAGAAAAAGTACTAGGGGTTAAGAAACTGGCATAGTTAACAAAAAAGTTGTTGTGCTTGTCGCTGGTTCCGGCAACACTCAACGATCCAAACTCTGGCAAATCTATCTTTTTACTCTGCCACTTACCATCGGCATACCAATAACGATGTAATTCGCTGCTGACATCTTTCAGTAAGTTTATGAGTAAGTAATCCTTTG
>NZ_JABURJ010000044.1 GCF_014762745.1 Kangiella sp. | reverse complement strand
TCGCTGTAGACTCTTTATCATCTTCATCAAGAGCCATACGCGCTGCCTGGTCATACATTGGCTTACGTTTTTTGGAATACACCCAAATACAGAGGCCGATAAAGAGCAGCATAATAATCAGGGTCATAACACCGCGGAAAATATTGATATCCATTATTCACCTCCTGAATTTTGTACTGTGCCATGCTCATGGCCTAAAGACTGCAAATAGGCGATCAAGGCAGTGATTTCTTTTTTGCCTGCAACCTGCTCTTTGGCAGCCGCAATCTCTTCATCGGTATAAGGAACACCTAACTTACGCATGGTCTCCATTTTGGAAGCAGTTTTTTCACCATCCAGAATGTTTTCATCTAGCCACGGGAAAGAAGGCATATTCGACTCAGGAACCGGATCACGAGGATTCATCAGGTGCACATAATGCCACTCATCAGAGTAACGACCGCCGACGCGAGCCAGATCAGGCCCAGTTCGCTTTGAACCCCATAGGAATGGGAATTCATAAACGTCTTCGCCTGCTACAGAATAGTGGCCATAGCGCTCAGTTTCGGCGCGGAATGGACGTACCATCTGAGTATGGCAAACGTGGCAACCTTCACGGATATAGATATCACGACCTTCAAGCTCAAGCGCGGTATAAGGACGCAAGGTTGAAATCGGTTGCGTGGTATCTTTTAGGAAAAACAAGGGCACGATTTCAGCGAGGCCACCAAAACTGATGGCGACCACAATCAGAATACCCATTAAACCAACATTCTTTTCGACTTTTTCATGATTCATCTGTGTGCCCTCCTAGTGCGCTGGTTGTGGGATACGAGTATCCGCATTTTTCGCGCCGGAAATCGTCTTCATTACGTTGTATGCCATGACAAACATACCGGCCAGGAAGATGATGCCGCCAAGCAAACGAATACCATAGTAAGGATAGGTGGCTTCTAAGCTCTGCACGAAAGAGTAAGTCAAAGTACCGTCAGAGTTAGTGGCACGCCACATAAGACCTTGAGTGACACCCGCAATCCACATCGCTGCGATATAGAGAACCACACCGATAGTTGATAACCAGAAGTGCATGTTAATCAAGCTGATGCTATGCATCTTTTCTTTACCGAAGATAGAAGGAATCATGGCGTAAAGTGCACCAATCGAAACCATGGCAACCCAGCCCAAAGCTCCTGCATGTACGTGACCCACAGTCCAGTCAGTGTTATGTGATAAAGCATTCACTGTCTTGATGGACATCATTGGACCTTCAAACGTCGACATGCCGTAGAAGGATAGAGAAACGATCAGGAACTTGATAATTGGGTCAGTACGCAACTTATGCCATGCACCAGACAAGGTCATGATACCGTTGATCATGCCGCCCCAGGATGGCGCAAGAAGAATCAATGAGAAGACCATACCCAATGACTGAGCCCAGTCAGGCAATGAGCTGTAATGCAGGTGGTGAGGACCGGCCCACATATAAATCGCAATCAATGCCCAGAAGTGAACAATCGATAAGCGATACGAATAAATCGGGCGACCCGCCTGCTTTGGAACATAGTAATACATGATACCCAGGAAACCGGCAGTCAGATAGAAACCTACCGCGTTATGGCCATACCACCATTGAACCATCGCATCAATCGCACCTGAGTAAGCTGAATAAGACTTCCACGAAGTCCAGTCAATCGGAAGCGCCGCGCTGTTTACAATGTGTAGCACCGCAATGGTGATGATGAATGCTCCGAAGAACCAGTTCGCCACATAAATATGCGACACCTTACGCTTCATGATGGTGCCGAAGAACAACACAGCGTAAGCGACCCAGACAATAGCGATTAGAATATCAATAGGCCATTCTAATTCTGCGTATTCTTTGGCTGAGGTGTACCCCATTGGCAAAGTAATCGCCGCCAATACAATCACCAACTGCCAACCCCAGAATACAAACGCCGCCAGCTTATCGCTGATCAGTCGTGCATAACTGGTACGTTGAACACAGTGAAGAGAAGTAGCCATCAACACACAGCCGCCGAAAGCGAAAATGACCGCGTTAGTGTGGAGTGGACGAAGACGGCCGAAAGACAGCCATGAGGTATCAAAATTCAATGCCGGGAACATCAACTGGGCAGCGATTAAAACCCCAACCGCCATACCAACAATTCCCCAAACTACAGACATAACGGCAAATTGCCTTATGACCTTATAGTTATAATTATCTTTTTTAAGCTCACTCATCATAACCTTCCTTATAAACCAAGGACTTACATAAATTCAGGGTGTTTTAGCAGTGTGATCATAAGGAAGGACCGATATTGAATACTTGATCTGGATCAAGCGAATCCATAAAGGCCTGTTTTAATTCATATATGAAGTGATAGGCAATAACTATGACGCCAAAAATGCCGCCTACGCCGAGTCCATACATGAACCTTAAGTCACTCTTTCATAAAGACATATCCCTAAGTGCAGTCGAGTTATCACCAACAGGACTCAGGATAACATAAGATTTTAATATAAGAAGTATTGGATTGGCATTTTTACAGGCCACTATTCGCACGAGGATTTTTAAGGTATTAGCCCAGAAAAGATTAATTATTCTAGAAATAATTAAAGGTAATGAAAATGATTATCATCCCGCCATTTTATTGAGATGGTTTTATAGAAAATAGCGGGATGGATTCAGAGAATAAGGAATCGATTAACGAGCAATACGCGCTATCAATCCTGCAATAGAACGACATTTAATAACCAGCAATAAAGCGACAACTAGCTCAACAAAAGTTGTTAAGACTCCCACTTTGTCAGCAGCAAACACCATCACAAGTGAAGATGACTCATTTGAAGGCATCACATAGAATCCAAGCCAGAATATGAAGCTCATTAGTGCTTTGTACAAAAAGAACAAACCAATAGATGCCACCAAGATTGTTAACAAACTTTTAGGATTCACCGGCTCAAACTCCCTCTCATCCTTGCCCAGTAACTTTTGAGCAACCGTTAAAGGGAAAAACCAGAGATAAACTGAAACGATAATAGGTATTAACATAATGACCATTGATATAAAGCTCGGCATCGAAGAAGCCATTCCTCCCAATTTCAGCGCGAAAAATTCAATGGCTCCGATTACCCCATAAATAAACAAACAAATAGCAAAAAGTCGAACCACTAACCCCAGATAATGAATAGGTTTCATGTTTTATCCCTTTTTATGTTGTTGAGTTTTAAGTTATTAATTTTTCCTGAGTATAGGGTTTCAAGTATTCAATTGAAAGGTTGAGATTTTTAAAACTCTCATTAAGGACCGACTTTGGGGACCCACTGCCGATAACATTTCTTACAAATCCCTGCTTGCTCAATTGACCAATATTGCTAGGCTGTTGAGTTAAGTTTTTTTCATGTGTTGTTATTTGGGGAATTTTAATGAAAATTGCAGTCCTGTTATTGAGTATGACCTTATCTTTTAGCGCATTTGCCGCTGAAGAAAAGTCAGAAGCACCGAACCCGTATCCCGAAGAGAAAACCGTTATTACCGAGCATTCGACCAAAGTTGGCGGCAAGACCATCAACTATAAGGCTGAAACCGGTAATTCCTTTGTCTATAACGAAAACAATGAAGTCATCGGTTCGATTTTCTTTACCGCCTACACTCAGAAAGGCGCAAAAGCCAAGAACCGTCCGATTACTTTTGCCTACAATGGCGGCCCTGGCTCAGCATCAGTCTGGTTGCACATGGGAACGCTTGGCCCAAAACGCGTGGTCATGGATAAAGAGGGTTTCCCACTAAAGCCACCGTTTGAAATGGTGGACAATGAATATTCATTGCTGGATTTAACCGATATCGTCTTTATCGACCCAGTAGGAACCGGCTATAGCCGTGCGCATGACAAAGGTACTGATAAAGACTTCCACGGTGTGTGGGAAGATATTCGTACTGTGTCTGAGTTTATTCGCCTGTACATGACGCGCAATGAGCGCTGGAGCTCGCCGAAGTTCCTGATCGGCGAAAGCTACGGCACTACGCGTTCTGCCGGTATCGCCTACCACATGGGTCAAAACCACGGTGTTTATTTTAATGGTATTATGCTGGTCTCCAGCGTGCTCAATTTCCAGCTGGACGACTTTAATGACCAGATGGATCTGCTACCACCAGTGACCATGTTACCTAGCTACACCGCAGCTGCCTGGTATCACAAAAAACTCAAAGCGCCACTGGATACCAACCTACAAAACGCTATTGAGCAGGCCAAAGAGTTTGCGTTAAACGAATATGCGTTGGCTTTATTGCAGGGCGATAACCTTGAACCGCGCAAGAAACGCGCCATTGCTGAGCGGGTGGCTGATTTCACCGGTCTGTCAGTTGATCTGGTGATGGAGAAAGATTTACGCATTTCTCTGAATGACTTTGTTCATAACATTAAACGCAAAGAAGGCGAGACCATTGGTCGCCTGGACAGCCGATTCACAACGCCTGAGCTGGATGCCTTAAACAAAGCTGGCTACCGCGATCCGAGCTACATGGCAATTCACGGCACTTACACCGAAAACCTGATGACCTATCTTTCAACTGAGCTGAATTATAAATCTGACTTGCCGTATTACATTTTAGGCGGCGGTGTAAAAAGCTGGAACTACGAAGATTTTTATCGTCAGAATCGCGATATCAGCGACAAGCTAACCGCAGCTATGCTCCGCAACCCGGATATGCAGGTTTATGTCGGTAATGGTTACTATGATTTTGCGACACCTTTCTTCGCTACCGAGTACACCTTCTCGCACATGGGCTTACCCAAGCAGCTCAAAGACAATGTGCATATGTACTACTACGAATCTGGTCACATGATGTATATCCGTGAACATGATTTGATCAAGTTGAAGAAAGATTTGACCGAATTCTTTAAGAAGTCGCTGTAAGCCCATTATCCTTAAATGGGAACGGTTGGGCGGACACACAGATCCGCCCCTACCTAACAATCCATCATCCTGAAATTTGACCAGCGGGAATGCCCTCGGGTAATTCAGGATCCTGGGCGACCACATTGGGTCGCCCCTACCTCTCCAAGTTTGTCATCCCGCGGTTTAAGGGTCTGCCCCATAGGGTACCGCGGGATCCAGTGACTTTAGCTTTTTGAAATAAACTCTGCATCAAAGATGCATATTCCAAATCTAGTTTGGACAGGCAACTCTCCAGGAGTTGCCTTTGCATTTCCCACATCCCTGTGGGTCAAATGGCAAACCTAAAGGTAGTGCAAATATCTTTAGGTAGCTCAAGATGTTGCCCCCTTACCTACCAACCGCTCATTTATTTCCTTCCCCCTATTCCCAATATCCTGACATCCTCATACAATATGCCCAATTTTTAACCTCTATAAATCGAGAGTTCATCATGGCAAAAGCAAGTGATATCAAGCGCAACATGGCGGTTGAATACAACGGCAAATTGTTGGTTGTTAAGAATATTGAAGTCAGCAGCCCCAGCGCACGCGGTGCTGCAACCCTGTATAAAATGCGTTTTAGCGATGTTCAAACTGGCTTAAAAGTTGAAGAACGTTTCAAAGGCGATGACCAGATCACCACTGTTGACCTGACCAAACGCCCAGCGACATTCTCCTATACAGAAGGCGATAGCGTCATCTTTATGGACAGCGAAGACTACAGCCAATACACCTTCAATAAAGAAGACATCGAAGACGAATTGCTCTTTATCACTGAAGACATCGAAGACCTGCGCGTCGTTCTGGTCAACGACAAAGTCATTGGCCTGGAACTACCCCAGTCCGTTGAAATGGTCATTGAGCAAACCGACCCATCGATCAAAGGCGCTTCAGCCACCGCCCGCACCAAACCCGCTACTTTCGCCACCGGCCTAACCATCCAGGTTCCAGAATACATCGCTAACGGCGAGAAAGTGAAAATCAACGTTGAAGAAAAGAAATTCATGAGTCGCGCGGATTAATTCCGCGCTTTTAAACACAACCGCTCCACATCTATTGCAAAGCCCCTTTTGCAGGAGTGAACAATGAACCCAATAATCGTATCAATATCACTACTCATCTGTAGCAATATATTCATGACATTCGCCTGGTACGCCCACCTCAAAGAACTCAATAATAAGCCCTGGATTATTGCAGCTTTTATCAGCTGGGGAATCGCACTATTCGAATACCTGTTTCAGGTACCTGCCAACCGTATCGGCTACACAGCACTGAGCGTCGGCCAGCTTAAAATCATTCAGGAAGTTATCACCTTAAGTGTCTTCATTCCTTTTTCAGTGATGTACCTCAAAGAACCCTTAAAACTAGACTACCTCTGGGCTGGTCTTTGTTTGTTAGGCGCTGTTTTCTTTATGTTCCGTGATAAGTTAGTGTAGGATTACACTACACATTTAATGATCATGATTTCTAATGAAGAAAATTGTTGTTCTGGGTGGCTATGGTAATTTTGGTAAGCGCATCGTTGAAGAGCTTTCTCAGCTCACCGATATTGTGCTCTATGTTGCCGGCAGAAATGAACAAAAAGCCAGACATCTTATAAACCAGCTTTCAAGAGAGTCAAAAACAAAATTACAACCTTTAACCATTGATATAACCGCTGTCGATTTCAAAGAACAACTACAAGCTTTATCTCCATTTTTAATCATTCATACCAGTGGGCCGTTCCAAGGACAAGATTACCGAGTACCTGAAGCCTGTATTGATATAGGTGCTCATTACATTGACCTAGCCGATGATCGACAATTTGTTTGCGATATTAAACAGCTCAATACCAAAGCCACTATTAACCATGTATTAGTTGTTAGTGGTGCCAGCTCTGTTCCGGGCTTGTCATCAGTTATTCTTGACCATTATCACTCCGAATTTTCACAAGTTGATGCTATTGATATTTCCATTGCACCCGGAAACAAGGCTGAAAGAGGCGAAGCAACCATTCGCGGCATTCTTTCCTATACCGGACATCCTTTTCCAATCTTTAAAGATGGAAGCTGGGTAAACGGCTATGGCTGGATGGACTCACGCAAGATTAGCTTTAATGATGACGATGATATACGCGCACTGGCAAATGTAGACGTGCCCGACTTAGAACTTTTCCCCGCAAGATATTCAGTAACCGAGACAGTAAAGTTTCAGGCTGGCCTTGAGCTTACCCTGCTACACCAAACTATGGTATTTATGGCATGGCTCGTAAAAAAGAAGATCGTCAAGAACTGGGCGCCTCTGACTAAGCCCATTATGCAAGCAAGCAACCTACTGAAATCATTTGGTACAGACCGAGGCTATATGCGAGTTCTTATTGAAGGAAAGGATCTACGACTAAAGCCTAAGACAATTGAATGGACTCTTACTGCTGATAAAGGTGTTGGCCCCTACATCCCCACTCTATCTGCTATTATCATCGCAAAAAAGTTGATAAATGATCAACTGGATATTCATGGCGCCATACCTAGCCTGGGGCTCTATAGTCTCGATGAATTTTTACCCCATGCAAAACAATTAGGCCTTCAAATCAGGGAGCAGGTAATTGGATAACTACTTTCTACTAAGATTGCTGCACATACTTTCAGCAATCGTCGTCATGGGAACTGGTGCAGGCATTGCTTTTTTTATGTTCATGGCTTATCGCTCAAAAAATATCAGTGCGATAACGGTAACAGCCAGGAATGTCATCTTGGGTGACTGGCTATTTACCTTTCCTGCAGTAATTACTCAGTTTGTGACCGGTGTATTGCTAATGGAAAAACTCAATTACTCTTACACCTCCACCTGGTTCTATTGGGTTATTGGCCTGTTTGTTTTTATCGGAGTTTGTTGGATTCCTGTCATCCGGATTCAATATATATTGTTTGCGCAAGCAAAACTTTCATTGTCCCAAGGCAGGCCTACCGCCAAGTTTAATCAATATATGAAATGGTGGATCAGTCTTGGCATCCCTGCATTCCTTGCTATTTTGGGGTTGCTTTATATTATGGTCTTTAAGCCATTCCCAGTCGTATGATTAAGCAGATGAAAGACCATACATTACTCACTTTAGCGCGTTACTCGCTAGCCCTTCTCTGGGTATTCACAGGGTTAACTTCTATCTTTTTTGATTATCAAACAGGATATGAGCTTCTAATCAATTTCGGCTTTAATGAAGCTATTACTCGCGCTTTAATTTACAGCGGCGCTATTTTAGATATTGGCTTAGGACTCTGGATACTTAGCAACAAAAAGATGAAGCTATGCTACGTCATTCAAATCCTAATTATAGCAAGTTATACCATCCTGCTGACTATCATTGAGCCATCCTACTGGCTGCATCCTTTTGGCCCAGTGAGCAAAAACCTACCCATAATTATGCTAATCTTTATCCTCCACTCCATAAGCGACGATTACTCCGGCAGGAAAGCGTTATGAAAATCATTCTACTACCCGGTGTTGATGGTACTGGTGTTTTATTCGAGCCCTTTGTAAATATCTTCAAGGCCGATGTTCCGGTTGAGGTGGTACCGCTGACTAAGGATTCCGATCAAAGTATTTTGAATCAGGTTTCCATTATTGAGGATGCAGTTGGTAATGAAGAAGTGATACTTATTGTTGAGTCTTATTCGGGTTTGCTCGCTTATGAATTAGCAAAACGTAATAAGATCCGTATCAAACAAATCTTTTTCTTTGGCTGCTTTCTGCAACCACCTAGTTTTATTGGCAAGATAGGTCGCTTTCTTCCAGTTCGTCTGTTGAATATGCTTCCTGACAAACTCCTTTCGCATTTTCTATTTAACCGCTGGTCATCGCCTGAGTTAACTGCTCTGTTTCGCAAAGCGATTGAGTCAGTGGATTTTCCGAACCTGAAGAAGCGGATAAAAACCATTGCCACCTATCAAAAGCCGAGCCAGGTTATTGATGTTCCCTGTGTCTATGTGCAGGCGACAATGGATAACTTGGTCAGCGCTTATAACGTCAAAGCTTTTGAAGAAGTTTGCAGTAATCTACAAGTTGAATTTGTCGAGGCTACTCACATGCTATTGCAGACTCAACCACAAGAGATGTCACAACTGATTCACAAATATCTCCAGTTATAACAGCAGCGCACAGTGACTATGTGCAGTGCGTTATAGTCTGTTCGGTCCTTTGTCAGATACCATTGAGGGTAACTTAATTAATGGATTGAACATGACTGAGCAGAAAGCAAAGATTGCGTTTCTTTCACATGGCGGTGGGCCACTGCCGCTACTTGGAGATCCGGCACACCAGGAAATGGTGACTAACCTGCAATCGCTAGCCGAGGAGTTACCCAAACCCGAAGCGATTGTTGTATTTAGCGCTCACTGGGAAGAGTCCGAAGTCAGTATCGTTTCCAGCGCAAAACCTTCGCTTTACTATGACTATTATGGCTTTCCCGAAGAGTCCTATCATATTCAATATCCTGTTGCGGGTAATCCACAACTTGCCAGCAAAATTCAATCCCTGTTGGCTCCTAAAAAAATAGCCTGCCACATGGAAGACAATCGAGGACTCGACCATGGCGTTTTTGTGCCATTAAAAATCATGTATCCAGAAGCGGATATACCCACGATACAGGTATCACTACTCAATGGCCTCGATCCTGAAGAACACCTTAAACTGGGCCGCGCACTAAGATCTTTGTTATCGGAAAATATTTTGATTATAGGTTCCGGATTTTCATTTCACAATTTAAAAGCCTTTTTTGGCGCATCGGATCAACAGTCGCGCTTATTGAATGAGTCATTTGATCAGTGGCTAACCGAAACTTGTATGAGCGCCTCATTGCATGAGTTTGAACGCGCCGAACGATTGCTGGAATGGAAAAATGCACCCGGTGCCATGTACTGCCACCCTCGCGAAGAGCATCTGATCCCCCTGCATATCTGTTACGGACTGGCACAAAGAGCTGCGGATAAACGATTAAGTTTTGAGGTGATGGGAAAGAAAGCCAGCTGTTTTGTTTGGGGCTAGGTTTCAATGATATAGAACTGTTGAAAGCTAATTTAAGCTATTGACAGTGACAGATAGCACCAATACCCCCTTATATTGAGCTAAGACACGTACAAAATATAGCAATCGAAATCTGTGACCAAAGGGAATCCCTTTAGGGAGATGATTTTGATAAGAATTTTCA
>NZ_JABURJ010000136.1 GCF_014762745.1 Kangiella sp. | reverse complement strand
TGGGCGATAGAAAGATAGCTAATCATTCTATCAGGAGAGATACAAGGATGGGTTAGACAAAGTCGTAACCCATCAATTCAACTTGTTGGGTTACGAAGCAAGCTTCTAACCCAACCTATACCAACTACACCAACTACTTTTCAGGTGAAGGGAAAGAACTTAAATTTAAGTTATTTCTCTTCAACTAACTTCAACACTGCTTTATATCGTGGCTGTTGGTGGCGCTCCAGATAATAGGTCAGTTCCTGGGTTTCTGGATTGTACTCCAGCATCCAGACGTTACTTTCGGCTTCAGGAATCATCTCAAAGGTGTAGTCGTCAGCGTGGAAAAATTGCTTATATTGAGTCGGCTGTTCGCCTTTATAGGGTGCGGAATAGCCGCCATAAAGGGTTTGTTCATCAGGCGTACCATCTTCATGACGATGGTCATGGCGTAATCTTAAACCGTTGTCAGTCTTGTAGATTATCCAGGTTCTGGATTTATCTTCGCCAACATGAAATGGAATAGAAACATAACGCGGGCCACAGCCATCAATGGTTGCAACCAGCTTTTTGCCTGCAAAGTCATGATTGGGATCATCAGGATAGGTCGACTTGCCAACAAACTGGCTGCCGCACATATGAGCAAGGTTGTTAAAAAAAGCCTGCTCCTCATCGGTTAAGTCATAATCGGGTGAGAAAAAGCAGACACAGCTGGTGAGCAAAAGGCTGGCCAGGAATACGAATAAGGTTTTTAGTTGTGTTTTCATAAAGTTAGAAGTTTTCCATCGCGGTTCGGGAGTAGGTCATATATTGGCAGGTTATCCGACTTGGTTCAATTCCGATGAAATATGGCTAATTTATTGAAAGGTGGTTAATTCCTGACCCATAGTCCGCTATAATTGCCCGCTTTGAACGGCTCGACGTCGCTGCCCATCGCTTGGAGAATATTGCGTTCATGCGCTTAATTCGTGGTCTTTACAGTTGTCCCTCAAACCTGTTTGCGCAGGGTAGCGTGGCAACCATTGGTAATTTTGATGGCGTCCATCTGGGCCATCAGGCAATTATCCAGCGATTAACATCTAAAGCCAAAGCTTTATCTCTACCAAGCGTAGTTGTTGTATTTGAGCCACACCCGCAAGAATTTTTTCGGCCTGACGCTGCTCCGGCCAGGCTTTTCAAGCTGACTGACAAGCTATTGGCTCTGAAAGATTTAGGTGTGGATTACGTCCTGTGTTTGCGGTTTAATCGAGAGCTGGCCGAGCTAAGCGCAGAAGATTTTATCCGCCGAGTGCTGGTCGAAACTTTACGAGTGCAACACCTGTTTATTGGTGATGACTTCAAGTTTGGTTATCAGAGAAAAGGTGACTTTGCTTTATTGAAGCAGACCGACCATTTTCCAGTCGAAGCCAACCAGACTGTTGTACAAAACATTGACACAGAGGATGTCCGGATTAGCAGCAGCCTGGTGCGACAGGCAATTGCCGATAATGACTTTGCGCGTGCAGAAAAACTGCTGGGGCGACCTTATCGCTTTCGTGGCCGGGTAGCGCATGGCGACAAACAGGGCAGAACGATTGGTATTCCTACTGCTAATATCGCCTTGAAACGGATTAGAAGCCCACTGCATGGCGTGTACGCAGTTAAGGTGTTGGGTATCAGCGGTACGTCTATTAAAGGTGTTGCCAATGTTGGTAAGAAACCCACGCTGAATGAGCGGAAAGAGCGTCTGGAAGTGCATCTGCTGAATTTTGACGGCGATGTGTATGGAAAACACCTGACCATAGAGCCGATTGCGAAAATTCGTGATGAGCAAAAATTTGGTGGTAAAGATGAGCTGATTGAGCAGATTCATCGTGACATAGAAAGGGCGAAACAGCTGTTTGCCAAATAGCCTTTTATTTCATTTTTTTTATTTTATTCAAACAAAACAGAGTAGTAGCTTAAATGAGCGATTATAAAGACACATTAAATCTAC
>NZ_JABURJ010000112.1 GCF_014762745.1 Kangiella sp. | reverse complement strand
CAAAATACCTTTAAAGCCAGCAATGGTGTCTTTTAGCGATACATATTTACCAGGTGAACCTGTAAATACTTCTGCTACGAAGAATGGTTGTGACAAGAAACGTTGGATTTTACGAGCACGGGCAACAGTTTGCTTATCTTCTTCAGATAGCTCATCCATACCCAAAATCGCAATAATATCTTTCAACTCTTTATAGCGCTGCAATACACCCTGAACGCCACGAGCAACTTCATAATGCTCGCTACCGATCACTAAAGGATCAAGCTGACGAGAGGTTGAATCAAGTGGGTCAACCGCTGGGTAAATACCTAGCTCGGCAATTTGACGAGACAATACAACTGTCGCATCCAAGTGAGCAAAGGTAGTTGCTGGAGAAGGGTCAGTCAAGTCATCCGCAGGTACATATACCGCCTGAATCGACGTAATCGAACCAGTTTTAGTTGAAGTAATACGTTCCTGAAGTACACCCATCTCTTCTGCTAGAGTTGGCTGATAACCTACCGCTGAAGGCATACGGCCTAGAAGTGCTGATACCTCAGTACCTGCTAGTGTATAACGGTAAATGTTATCGATGAACAATAGTACGTCACGACCTTCGTCACGGAATTTCTCAGCCATTGTCAAACCAGTCAAAGCAACACGTAGACGGTTACCTGGTGGTTCGTTCATCTGACCGTATACCAATGATACTTTGTCGATAACGTTAGAATCAGTCATTTCGTGGTAGAAGTCGTTACCCTCACGAGTACGCTCACCCACACCGGCAAATACTGAATAACCTGAGTGCTCAATCGCAATGTTACGAATAAGCTCCATCATGTTTACAGTTTTACCAACACCGGCACCACCGAATAGACCAACTTTACCACCTTTTGCGAAAGGGCAAACCAAGTCGATTACTTTAATACCGGTTTCTAACAATTCGTTAGCAGGCGCTAGTTCTTCCAGCTTAGGTGCTTTACGGTGAATAGACATGCGCTCTTGCTCACCGATAGGACCTTTCTGATCGATTGGGTTACCAAGCACGTCCATGATACGGCCGAGGGTTTCTTTACCCACAGGTACCTGAATTGGCGCGCCAGTATTCGTTGCTTCTAAGCCACGACGTAAACCATCTGATGAACCCATCGCAATACAACGAACAACACCGTCACCTAACTGTTGTTGAACTTCTAAAGTCAAGTCAGTTTCTTTAACGGTTAATGCGTCGTATACCTTAGGTACACTATCACGCGGGAACTCAACGTCGATAACCGCGCCGATAATTTCTACAATCTTACCTGTGCTCATATTGATTTCCTCAATCTTAAGCTTTAAAAACTTTTCAATAAATTATTGCGTTATACCGCAGCCGCACCTGCACAAATCTCAGAAAGCTCTTGAGTAATCGCAGCCTGACGAGCCTTGTTGTATACCAATTCAAGATCGTCAATAAGGTCACCGGCGTTATCAGAAGCTGCTTTCATTGCAACCATTCTAGCCGCCTGTTCACATGCGATGTTTTCAACCACTGCCTGATAAACCTGTGATTCGATAAAACGAACCATTAACTTATCCAACAAAGGTTTAGCTTCTGGCTCATACAAATAATCCCAGTGATGCTTAAGCTCGTCATCTTCACCAGCGGGTAGCGGCAGTAACTGCTCGACTACTGGGCTTTGCGTCATAGAGTTAACGAACTCATTGGTCACTACGAATAAACGATCAATACGCTTTTCATCGTAGGCTTTTAGCATAACTTTAACTGAACCAATCAGATCTTCGATTTCTGGCGTATCGCCTAAGTTCGAAGTCTTAGCAACAACAGAGCCACCGAACTTACGGAAGAATGAAGTCGCTTTGTTGCCGATTAGGCACAAGTCAATTTCGATATCCTGCTCAGACCAGGTTTTCATATCGTTTAGTGCTGCCTTGAACAAGTTAATATTCAAACCACCACATAAACCACGGTCCGTGGATACGACAATATAGCCCACACGTTTTACATCTCTTTCAGAGATATAAGCATGTCGGTATTCTGGAGTACCTTGTGCAATGTGCTTGATCACGTTGCGGATTTTCTCAGCGTAAGGACGAGAAGCCGCCATACGATCTTGCGCTTTACGCATTTTACTTGCAGCAACCATTTCCATTGCTGAAGTAATTTTTTGCGTATTTTTAATCGACCCTATTTTGGTACGAATCTCTTTAGCGCCTGACATAGTATGTTTCCAGTCTTAATCTAATTAATTGGTGAAAGCACAAAAGGGTGCAAAGCACCCTGATGTATTTACCAAGTTTGGGTAGCCTTAAATTTGGTTACCGCTTCTTCAAGTTTGCCTGCAACTTCGTCGTTGTAATCACATTTTTCATTGATTTCTTTCAACAAGTCAGCATGCTGGTTCTTGAAGTAATCTAACAATGCAGATTCAAAATCACCTACTTTACTTATTTCAACATCTTTCAAGTGGCCTTTTTCAGCTGCATACAATGAAACAGCCATTTCTGCTACTGATAATGGAGCATACTGATTCTGCTTCATCAACTCAGTTACACGTTGACCGTGTTCAAGCTGGGCACGTGTCGCATCATCAAGATCCGAAGCGAACTGAGCAAACGCTGCAAGTTCACGATACTGTGCCAATGCAAGACGAACACCACCACCAAGTTTCTTGATGATTTTAGTCTGTGCTGCACCACCTACACGAGATACCGAAAGACCGGCGTTTACCGCTGGACGGATACCTGCGTTGAACAAATCAGTTTCTAGGAAGATCTGACCGTCAGTAATCGAGATTACGTTAGTTGGTACGAATGCAGATACGTCACCTGCCTGAGTTTCAATGATTGGTAATGCAGTCAATGAACCCGTTTTACCTTTAACTTCACCATTAGTGAATTTTTCTACATAGTCAGCGTTAACACGCGCTGCACGCTCAAGTAGACGCGAGTGCAAGTAGAAAACGTCACCAGGATATGCTTCACGACCAGGAGGACGACGTAGCAACAATGAAATCTGACGGTAAGCCCAAGCTTGTTTAGTCAAATCATCGTATACGATTAAGCCATCTTCACCACGGTCACGGAAGTATTCGCCCATAGTGCAGCCTGCAAACGGAGCAATAAATTGCAACGCTGCAGAGTCAGAAGCAGATGCAGCAACAATGATAGTGTGGTCCATCGCGCCATGTTCTTCCAACTTACGAACGATACCAGCAATAGTTGAAGCTTTCTGACCAACCGCAACATAAACACAGATAACACCAGTGCCTTTTTGGTTGATGATAGCATCTACTGCAATGGCAGTTTTACCTGTTTGACGGTCACCAATAATCAACTCACGCTGACCACGACCAACCGGGATCATGGCGTCAATTGATTTAATACCGGTTTGTACTGGCTGATCAACTGATTGACGCTCAATTACACCTGGAGCAATCTTCTCAACTGGTGAGAAGCCGTCGTTATCAATTGGACCTTTACCGTCGATTGGGTTACCCAAAGCGTCAACCACACGGCCTAACAGACCACGGCCAACAGGCACTTCCAAAATACGACCAGTACATTTAGCAGTCATACCTTCGACGATATCAGTATAGTCACCTAGAACAACCGCACCGACAGAGTCGCGCTCAAGGTTTAAGGCCATACCGTACTTACCGCCAGGCAATTCAATCATTTCACCTGCCATAACATCTGTTAGGCCGTGAATACGTAAAATACCGTCAGATACGCTGACGATAGTACCTTCATTGCGAGCTTCGCTCACGACTTCAAAAGAGTCGATACGCTTTTTAATTAGCTCGCTAATTTCTGATGGATTCAGTTGCACACTCATGCTTCTTCCTCACTAAGCTCTTAGCGTTTCGGAAAGCTTGTTGAGCTTACCGCGTACGGATCCGTCAATTACCATATCGCCAGCCTTAATAACCAGACCACCAATCATGGACGAATCTACTTGTGTTTGAATATTAACTTTACGACCAAGTTTTGCCGTTAACTTTTCAGTTAAACGTTGCAATTGATCATCGCTCAACGCTGTCGCAGAAGTTACTTCTACTTCAACCGCTTTGTCAAAATCCGCTTTTAATACATCAAAACGAGTTTTTATCGCTGGCAAAGCTTCTAAACGATGGTTTCTTGCAAGCAACTTAATAAAGTTTTCAACTTTATCAGTTATCTGACCTTCACTTATTTTCAAAATCACTTCACCTTTTTGCTCAGCAGAAAGGGAAGGGTTACTGATAATGTTGGCCACGTCATTGTTGCTAACGGCTTGAGCGACAAAATCTAACATGCTTGCCCACTCAGATACAGCCTGAGCGCCAAGAGCATATTCGAATGCTGCTTTTGCGTATGGTCTTGCAATAGTAGTCAGCTCAGCCATAGTTAACCCTTATAACTCTTTAACCAGCTTTTCGAACAAATCGTTGTTCGCAGCTTCGTCGATATTTCGCTCGATTACTTTCTCAGCACCAGCTACAGCCAAGGTAGCTACTTTTGAGCGAAGCTGTTCACGAGCACGGTTAACTTCTTGCTCAATCTCAGCCATAGCGCCATTCTTGATTTTCTCAGCTTCAGAACGAGCATCGTCTTTGGCAGAGTCAACAATTTCAGCATGACGTTTCTTGGCAGAGTCAACAATCTCTGCAGACTGTTGCTTAGCTTCACGCAACAATTCAGCAGCTTTTTCTTGAGCCAGCTCCAGATCTTTTTGACTTCTTTCAGAAGCAGCCAGACCTTCAGCTATTTTATCTTGACGTTCTTTGATTGCACTCATGATATGCGGCCACACGAACTTCATGCAGAACCACACGAATGCAGCAAAGAAAATCATATTGATTATTAGGGTAGCGTTTACATTCACGTCTATTCCCCCTCTAGTTGGTTAGTCAAAAGTAATCGTTCGGTTGTCTTAATTAACCAATCAATGATTGCAATTGACCAACGTATGGGCTTGCGAATGTGAACCACATGCCGATACCAATACCGATCATGGTTACCGCATCAAGAAGACCCGCAACTAGGAACATTTTGGTTTGTAGCATAGGAGCTAGTTCTGGTTGACGTGCTGAAGCTTCAAGGAATTTACCACCTAGAAGACCAAAGCCAATCGCAGTACCTAGAGCACCAAGACCTAATACCAATAACACACCTAATGCTGTGAACGCGAACAAAGTTTCCATTGTTTTCCTCCAATCGAGAAATGGTTAAATGTTAAAAACTAAACTTAAAATTAAAACTTAAAAACTGTTACTAGTGATCTTCATGTGCCTGGCTTAGATACACGATCGTCAACATCATGAAAATAAACGCTTGCAACGGAATGACCAGGATGTGGAAGATAGCCCAGCCCATATAACTGATGAAACCACCGATAAAGCCACCCACACCAGTTGAGAACAGGATTGCGATCAAGATGAACAGCAATTCTGCCGCATAAAGGTTTCCGAACAAACGCAGACCCAGTGAAATTGGCTTAGCCACCAGGCCAATGGTTTCCATCAGCAGGTTCACAGGGATTAGTAGTACTTGTACAAATTTGTTCTTGCTGGAGAAAGGATGCAGCGTCAATTCACCAAGGAAACCGCCAATGCCTTTCACTTTAATGCTGTAGAACAAGATTAACAGGAATACGCCTATCGATAAGCTGAATGTAATATTCACATCAGCCGTAGGCAGGAACTTCAAGTAAGAAGTATGAGGCTCATTGCCTAGAACATGGACGTTGGTTTGCTCTGCCACCCAAGGAAGAAGATCAACTGGCACCCAGTCCATCATATTCATCAGAATAACCCATACAAAAATGGTAAGTGCAAGTGGTGCAATTAATGGGTTACGACCATGGAAGGTATCTTTTACACTTTTATCCACGAACTCTACAATCATTTCGACCATTGACTGCCAGCGTCCAGGATTGTCAATTTTGGCATTTTTCGCCACGCGCCAGAAAGAGAAGCAGAAGATAGCGCCTAGAAGAAAGGCAAAGAATAAACTATCTACGTTAAACGTCCAGAACCCTGCCCCCTGGCATTCGTTCCAGACCCAACCTTCTTCAGTTTTACATACCTGCAAATTCTGTAAGTGGTGCTTAATATAACCAACACTATCAAGATTTTCTGATGAAGCCATTCTGAAGCCTTCTCTTTGTCATCTGGTCTTATTCAAGACGATTTAATGATTAAGGGTGCAAACCACTGCGACAACACGATAATCACATAGCCGATTAATAGTGAGGGCGGATGCACCGGTAATACTGTAAAAGCAAAAATCAGCAGCCCTATGGTCAGCAAAATCTTTAAACTTTCGCCTATTTTGAAAGCTTTTTTAACGGCTTCTGCTGCCTGAGCCCCTGATTTTCTAAATACTATCGTAGCGAAAATGAAGTGGGCGATAATCACTATTAGACTTCCGACACCCAATGACATACTCACCTGTAAGGAAAATAGCAAGCCGATTAACACTAAAGCTAAGCTAATGCCCAACTGGAGTAGAATCATTTTATAGGCCTGATTGCGACCTTTTTTAGCCAATGATTCACTCATAAGGAGTTGCCCTTCCACCATGCATCAATGCATAGGTTCACCACATATTCGGGCGGCAAGTATAAAGATTTAGTGGCCTTTAATCAACCAAACCTCAGCGAAAAAACACAAAATTTAAAGGCTTTTCATGCCCTTACCTATAAGTAGAACTAATGACCCTATAATTTGTGCTTTAGTCTTCTTTTATACCTAGATGTTGTAGTATTCCATCGAGTTCATCCAGGCTGTGATAGTTAATTACCAGACTACCTTTACCTTTGCTGCCGTGATTTATCGCCACGCTGGCACCAATTTTTTCCGCCAGTTGCTGCTCAAGCGATTGAATATGATGATCTTTTTCAATTGGCTTCGGCTTTTTCTTAGGTTCATTGATATTGCGTACCAGTTTTTCCGTTTCGCGCACGGTCAGCGCCTTGGCCACCACCGTCTTTGCCGCTTCGGTTTGTTTGGCTGGCTCCAGCGACAATAAGGCACGCGCATGACCCATTTCCAGATCACCGCGTTCCAGCAAAGTCTTACAGTGCTCGCTTAACTGCATCAGGCGCAACAGATTGGTCACCGTGGTGCGGCTTTTACCCACCGCATCGGCGGTCTGCTGATGGGTCAGTCCAAATTCCTGCATTAAACGGTGCAGGGCATAGGCTTCTTCCATCGCATTCAGATCTTCACGCTGGATATTCTCAATCAGCGCCATGGCAATGGCCGCTTCATCCGGCACTTCTTTAATGATTACCGGAACCTCATGCAGACCAGCTCTCTGCGCAGCTCGCCAGCGACGCTCACCGGCAATAATTTCGTATTTATCTTTGCCGACTGGACGAATGACGATGGGCTGGATCATGCCCTGCGCTTTTATCGAGTCTGCCAGCTCATCCAGACCTTCTTCGGTCATCACGCGACGTGGTTGATATTGGCCTGGCTGTAAGAACTCGATGGGCATTTCGCGCAAATGACGTTCAGCTTCCGTCAGCTCACTAGCAGAACTCTCGCCGGTCTTCTTGGCTGGCTTATTCATGGCTCCGCCAAGCAGAGCATCTAAACCTTTTCCTAATCCACGCTTACTCATTCTTATCCTCTATCACTCTAATTCTTTTGTTAGACGGTAGCTTCTTTATTGCGGCGAATGATTTCGCCGGCCAGGGCCAGATAAGCCTTAGAGCCACTCGAGCCTTTGTCGTGATACATTACCGGCACCCCAAAACTGGGCGCTTCCGCCAGTCGCACATTGCGCGGTATCACTGTTCGATAAACCTTATCCGCAAAGTGATTAAACAATTGGCGCGAGACCTCCAGTGACAGACGGTTTCGCGGGTCATACATGGTTCTCAGTATGCCCTCGATTTCCAGTTCCGGATTGATGTGATCCTGCACTTGCCCAATTGTATTGAGCAATGCCGACAGACCTTCCAGTGCATAATATTCACACTGCATCGGAATGATCACGGAGTTAGCCGCAACCAACGAATTCAGGGTTAACATGTTCAGGGAAGGAGGGCAGTCTATCAGCACGTAATCATAATAGCGCTCGATCTGTTGAATCACCTGGCGCAGGCGCTTTTCCTTATCATCCAGTTTCAACAAATGAACTTCGGCCGCAGTCAGGTCAGCATTAGCAGGCAAGACGTCAAACTTTCCTGCCTCAGATATCACGATATGGCTTTTGGTTTCTACCGGCTCCATTAATGAATCATAGACCGACAGCTCCAAATCACCTTTTTCAATACCCGAGCCCATGGTCGCATTACCTTGCGGATCCATATCAATCAAGAGTACGCGTTTACCTTCTTCAGCTAAGGATGCTGCAAGGTTTACGCTAGTTGTTGTTTTACCAACACCACCTTTTTGATTTGTAATGGCAATTACATGCGCCACGCTTCACCTCTTATTCTATTTTGTGCAGCTTGCTGACTGCTTCTGTTTTAAATAGATAAACCAACGATTGGCACTGATCCCCGGCAACTTCACCTGCTGCGCTTCGACCAGCTCAACCGTTTCTGGTAACTCATCAAGCTCCTGCTGTGGATATTGGCCCTTCATGGCTAACCAGTGACCCTTGTCCGCTAATAGGTGTTCAGTCCATTGCACCATGTCAGACAGACTGGCAAAAGCTCGAGAAAGAATGCAAGCATACCCTGATTGATTGTCAAAGTCTTGTACTCGCTGATTAATAACCGTCACATTATCAAGCCCCAGCTCATAGACCACCTGCTTCAGAAAACGGGTCTTTTTACTGTTGGTATCAAGCAGGGTAAATTGTTTTTCCGGGTTCAATATCGCCAATGGAATCCCCGGCAGACCGCCGCCAGTACCCACATCCAACAAGGAGTCATAGGCTGCTATTGCTGGCGAGACCGACACTGAATCCAACAAATGAAGATTCAGCGCCTCCTCGGGATTGGTTATTGCTGTCAGGTTGAATGCCTTGTTCCACTTGAGAAGCAGGGATAAGTAACCAAGTAAGCGCTCACTTTGGGTTTCTGTAAGCGAAATTCCAATATCCTGGCATTTTTGATTAAAAATATGCTGACGTTTTAATAATTCCGGGTTCACAAATCTGTTCTTCTTAATATCGTATTGAATTGATCGTTTCGCAGGAGGGCGAAAGCCTTCCTGCGTTTTTCTATGCTGATTTTAACTGCTGACGCTTTTTAAGATGAACCAGCAACAGGGAAATGGCTGCCGGGGTCACACCTGAAACTCGACTGGCCTGGCCGATGGTTTCTGGCTTAATGTTCATCAGCTTCTGGACAACTTCGTTGGACAGGCCTTTGACCTGGCTATAATCCAGATCTTTGGGTAAGGCTGTGTTTTCATTACGCAAACTGCGCTCGATTTCATCTTTCTGACGATCGATATAACCGGAGTACTTAATCTGAATTTCGACCTGTTCTGCGACCTTGTCAGCCACTGTCTGTTCAAGCATGCCTGGCAAAGCCATCAATCCCGCATAAGTAATATCAGGACGGCGCAATAATTCCTCGCCTTTATAGGCGCGGCTTAACGGTTTTTCCAGCTGTTGATTCAGCTGCTGACCAGCTTCACTATCCGGCTGGACAACCAGGTTTTTAATACGAGCTGTTTCGCGCTCGATGGCTTCTTTCTTTGCGCTAAATGCCAGCCAACGTTTATCATCAATCAAGCCCAGTTCACGCCCTTTTTCGGTCAAGCGTAAATCTGCATTGTCTTCACGCAAAATCAGACGATACTCCGCTCTTGAGGTAAACATGCGGTATGGCTCTTGCGTCCCGCGGGTAATCAGATCATCAATCAGGACGCCGATATAGGCTTCATCTCGACGTGGTGACCAGGCTTCTTTACCCTGAGCCTGTAGCGCCGCGTTCATACCGGCAATCAAACCTTGAGCACCGGCCTCTTCGTAACCAGTTGTTCCGTTGATTTGACCAGCAAAGAAAAGCCCATCAATAAATTTAGTTTCCAGCGAAGCCTTCAAGTCGCGAGGATCAAAGTAATCATACTCAATGGCATAGCCCGGGCGGGTAATATGGGCGTTTTCAAAACCTTTGATGGAACGTACCAGATTCATCTGCACATCGAACGGCAGACTGGTGGAAATTCCATTCGGATAGAGCTCATGACTGTTCAGGCCTTCCGGCTCGACAAAAATCTGGTGGCTGTTTTTGTCGCTGAAGCGCATGATCTTGTCTTCGATAGAGGGGCAGTAGCGTGGACCAACACCTTCGATCACTCCAGAATACATCGGCGAACGATCAAGACCGCCGCGAATAATATCGTGGGTGGATTCATTGGTGTGGGTAATCCAGCAGGAAATTTGTCTTGGGTGCTGATCTGGGGTGCCCATAAAAGAGAAGGTTGGCACAGGGTTATCCCCTGGCTGCTCTTCCATCACGGAAAAATCAACACTTTTAGCATCAATGCGCGGCGGCGTACCAGTTTTCAGGCGATCAACCCGGAATGGCAGTTCACGTAAACGCTCGGCCAAGGCAATGGAAGGCGGATCGCCAGCACGGCCACCGGAATGATTCTGCATGCCGATGTGAATCAGCCCCCCCAGGAATGTACCCACGGTTAGAACTACGCCAGGGGCATAAAAATCCAGCCCCATCTGAGTCTTAACGCCTACCACCTTATTTTGCTCGACAATCAGGTCTACCACTGCATTCTGAAAAATGGTCAGATTGGGCTGGTTCTCAAGGATTTCACGAATAGCACTTTTATATAGCGCGCGATCGGCCTGAGCACGAGTTGCGCGGACTGCCGGGCCTTTACTGGCGTTCAGAGTTCTAAATTGAATCCCGGCACGATCAATGGCCTGTGCCATGGCTCCGCCCAATGCATCAATTTCTTTTACCAGGTGGCCTTTACCAATACCACCGATCGCCGGATTGCAGGACATCTGGCCCAGGGTTTCAATATTATGCGTCAGTAATAAGGTTTTTACGCCCATACGTGCAGACGCCAGCGCAGCCTCGGTGCCCGCGTGACCGCCGCCAATGACAATAACTGAATAATTCTCTGGGTAACGCATAATTTGCTATCTCTGATTAACTCTCGCCAACTCTATATTGATCCACAAGCCCTTCATTGAAAAGGGAGCGCGATCATACCGATATTTGTATAACTTTTGAACAGGTTTTAACAGGCTTTTACTCTGTTTTTCGCGATTTCACCGTCTTTTCCCGGCTATTAGCTTGTTCTGCTACAAACTTTTATTTGCCACTAACTATGGTATAACCTTGTTTATAAACAAAGTTTGACCAATACAAGAATAAAATGGAGCCGCATTTGAGCGATAATCACAATAATTACAGGCAGCCTTTCGCTGAAAGTATTATTTTAACCTGTTTAACCTTGGTTCTGCTGGCTCTTTGCACCAGTAGCATCCTGTTTTTTTCTTATTACCTGACCGATCTGCCCATGCAAAGCGAGCCGCCACCCACAATGCTGGCCGTTGCGGTATTCTTCGGTTTGCTGATCAGTTACCTGCTGGTAATCAGCTTCAGCCTGTCTTTTCTACGCAACGTCTTTATCCCTGAACTAAAAGCTCCTCTTGCATGGTTAATCCTTGCTTTACTCTCCGGCCTGCTCTTTTCGCTGCTCGTTCTGACGATTGCGCAATATTTTACTCCTCCTTCCGGGATTGATTCGACCTTTGAGCAGATCGTCAGCGGCGGCACTTTCGCCAAAGTATTGCTCTTTATGGCCGTTGTTTTTTTTGCACCTATCGGCGAAGAGTACCTGTTTAGAGGTATTCTTTTATCCGGTTTACAACAGAAAGTTTCGACTTTTTGGGCTATTTCATTATCCTCAGTTGTTTTTATGTCGTTTCACCTACTAGAATACTACGGTTACTGGTTTGCTCTGCTTGCCATATTTTTACTGGGGGCTTTACTGGGGATCTTGAGATTGCGCAGTCAGTCGATGCTGGTTCCTATACTCTGTCACGCTAACTATAACTTAATAATGTTAACCCTTGCTTAGTGAGCTGACGTTCATAAAGCATCATTTATGAAGGAGAAGAGGGTGAGAATTTTTATTAGACTTTTTATTTTTCTGCTTGTCGCAGCGGCTTTAGCTTACGGCTATATCTGGTATAAAAACAAACAAATTATTGACGAGCTATTTTCTGACCTGCGCGGCCGCACCTCAGCCAGCTATGAAACCACTTTTGTCAGCATAGATGGTAAATCGGTAACGCGCGGCATTAAGCTTACCCTGCCGGGTACTAATACAGACGCGACTATCGAAGAACTTCAATTCGGTACCGGAAACCTTATTGATTCCTTCCGTTTTGTCCGCAGCATTGAGTCGGGAATGTGGACTAAAGATCCTAACACTCTAGTATTTAAGATTAAAAACGCTCAGTTTCCTTTAACTTCAGATTTAGACAGTGACAATGCCTTTGCCAGCGAGCCAGATTTCTTTACCAGAATACAAATGGCTGGTTGTGGCAACAAACAAACCATAAGCATCAGTGACCTCAATGAAATGGGTTACAGCCAGATGTCACTTGATCTCGATACCAGCATTAATATTGATCCAAACCTCAATCAGGGTAAGTTTATTGTTTATGCCAACGCCCGCGATTATGGTAGTTTCCAGATGGAATTTCTGATGGATAACTTCACTCAGAATTCATTTGCATCAAAGCTTAAAAACGTCACTATGACCTATAAAAATGACGGCTACGTCAATCGTCTCAATGAATATTGCGCTGATCTGGTTGATATTCCTAAAGAAGCCTATTACCAGCGTCATGTGGATTACCTTACTCACGTCTTTTACAATGAGTCGATCTATCTAAGTGACGAATTCTATACTCAATATGCTGACTATGTGGCCAATCCCCGTAGCATTAAAATATCTTCGTATCCTGACAACTCCATGGATCCTTTTCAGTTATGGACCATGTCACCACAACTGCTGGTGAGCAGCCTTAACCTGTCAATTACCATTAATGATCATGAGCTTCGCCAGTTGTTCGGTGCCCGCCCAAACCCTGAAGATCTACCAGAACTGGATGAGCCCGTTAAAGTTGTTGATGACAGTATAGAAACTGTTCAGGGGTTAACCTTACAGCCAACCGATCCTGCCAATCTTGGTAACTATATTAATTATCAAGCTTATTTCGATTACCGCGGAAAATCTTATAAAGGCACCATTGAGTCTGTAGAGGGTTCAGTTGCCCGCATCAATACCCAGGTTTCGGCCGGTAACTATCTGCAAATGCCTTTTAAAATTTCAGAAATTCGTAATTTAAAAGTTAGACGTGAATACCAGTCCAACTAGTAAGCTAAAACCTCATACCCAATCCCGCTACGGCGGGATTTTCTTTATAAGTTCCCTTGTTTTCTCAATATCCTGCTGATTTTAGGGCTTTTTTGCCTAGCGCTTCACACTGCTAATAGCACCCGCCAGCTTATTGTGAACTGATTCATAGATACTGCTTTGTGTCCTTCAATGGGTGTGCAATAATCGCTCACAATTTTGTTCAAGCTAATTCCATTTTGGTAC
Organism: Kangiella sp.; assembly: GCF_014762745.1. Taxonomy (GTDB): domain Bacteria; phylum Pseudomonadota; class Gammaproteobacteria; order Enterobacterales; family Kangiellaceae; genus Kangiella. The sequence continues at coordinate 64,303 of NZ_JABURJ010000112.1, read as the reverse complement.
ACAGCAGAACCTATATGATTACATTTTTTAAACACCAAGCATTAACCACCAAACTGATTGTTGCCGGCCTTTACCTGTTGTCTGCAACCGTTTTAGTGATGGCTTTTATTTCTCAAGGCCCTGTTTCTGAATCTTTACTTGGATTAAAAGGCTTTCTTTTTGTTCTTGTTATACCTTTGATTAGCAAACTACTGGTTCAGATTTATGCTGCCATCCGTTATTCGTTTCTACCGGTAAATCAAGGCTATACAACCATGACTCCTTATAGGGTCAGTGTATTGTTGCCAGCCTGGAATGAAGAAGTAGGAATTATTAAAACCATCGAATCTGTTTTGCAATCTAACTATCACGATTTTGAACTGATTGTGATCAATGATGGTTCTACCGACAGCACCGATCAGCTGGTTCGAAACTTTATCGCAGATTACGAACAACACTCTGATCAACTTGTTCCTATCAAGTACTTATCTTTGACCAATGGCGGCAAAGCGCGCGCCTTAAATAAAGGCCTGGAAATTGCCGAAGGTAACATCATTATCACTATTGATGCAGACTGTATCGTTGATAAAAATGCCATTTACAAATTCGTGCAACGCTTTGACGATCCTTCAGTAGGTGCGGTTGCCGGTAACATCATTGTCGGTAACAAGAAAAAACCTCTCGAATGGCTACAACAGCTCGAATATGTATGCGGTTTTTTCTACAAGCGGGCTGATTCTTACTTCAATGCCGTGCACATTATTGGCGGTGCCGCAGCTGCCTATCGTCGTGACGTACTTACTAACCTTAGAGGTTTTGACGAAGAAATCATTACAGAAGATATCGATCTTTCAATGAGTATTTTAAGTCATGGCTACAAAACACGATATGCACATGATGCCGTGGTTTATACCGAAGGTCCCACAGACTGGAAAGGCCTGCGCAAGCAACGCCTGCGTTGGAAGTACGGCCGCATTCTTTGTTATTTTAAACATAAAGAACTGTTTTTAAGCAGCAATAATCAACACAGTCGCTATCTGTCCTGGTTTATTTTACCACTGGCAATATACGCGGAAATTATGCTTTTAAATGTCGGTTTGTTTTTATCGCTTTTCTACTGCTACGTCATTGTCAGCCAAGACTTTGTCTTGCTAGCCTCGGTGATTCTGGTTTCATCAGCGCTGGTAACGATGCAGATAAAACTTGATTCCAAATCCAGTTTCCACAAAAACCTGATCCCGTTTATTCCTGTGGCCTGGTTGCTGCTTTACGTGATTGAGTTTATCGAACTAGTTGCTCTAACTATGAGCCTGCAGAAACTCTATAATCGCGAATCGGTTAAATGGCAGAAATGGAATCGGATTGGTTTGCAACAGCAAACTGCTGAACAAACTTCTTAAAATTGTTCAGCTCTATTTACTTACCGATACAGAAACTACTAAAGATTCGTCCTAATAAATCATCGGCGGTAAACTCGCCGGTGATTTCTGATAATGCATTTTGCGCCTGTCTTAATTCATCCGCCAGCAACTCTCCGGCATGATAAACCTCCAGTTGCTGCTTTCCATTTTCACAATATTCTAATGCTCTCTCGATGGCATCAAGATGTCGGCGACGGGCAATAAAGGATCCTTCAGAGGTTTGTTTAAATCCAACAATATCTTTTAATGTTTCTTTTAGTTTTTCTATTCCCTGTCCGGTTTTAGCACTCAAAGGCAGTACTTTATAATGTTGGTTTTCGATCAGTTTATCATTGCCGGTCAGATCCAGCTTGTTCGCCACAATTAATAATTTATCCTTAAATTGTTCGAAGCGGGTAAAGGCTGGATCAATTTCATGAGGTACAAACTGACGGGTTTCGCTGGCATCTGCCACCAGAATGATTTGGTCTGCTTTTTCAATTTCCTGCCAGGCTCGCTCGATACCAATTTTTTCAACTGTGTCATCGCTGTCACGCAACCCCGCAGTATCAATAATGTGAACAGGCAACCCATCAATATGAATATGTTCGCGCAAGACATCGCGGGTTGTTCCCGCAATGTCCGTTACAATGGCTGACTCTTTTCCAGCTAACGCATTAAGCAAGCTTGATTTACCTGCATTAGGCTTACCGGCGATCACTACCGTCATACCTTCGCGCAAAATCGAGCCTTGCTGGGCTTCATTCTTGAGTTGTTTTATAGCATCAATGATAGCGTATAGATCAGTCTGCACCTTGCCATCAGATAAGAAGTCAATTTCTTCTTCTGGGAAATCAATCGCAGCTTCAACATAAATTCTTAAATGAATCAGTGACTCAACCAGTGCATTAACTTTATTTGAAAACTCACCCTGCAATGATCGCATGGCTGAACGAGCGGCCTGTTCTGAGGTTGATTCAATTAAATCGGCAATTGCTTCAGCCTGAGCAAGATCCAGCTTGTCGTTCAGAAAAGCTCTTTCAGAAAACTCGCCGGGCTTTGCGATTCTCGCACCCGCCGAGAGTACTTCCCTTAACAACAGATCTAGAATAACCGGTCCCCCATGACCTTGTAATTCCAGTACATCTTCGCCGGTAAATGAGTTAGGAGCTTTAAATATAATAGCAATGCCCTGATCAAGAACATTGTTTTTATTGTCATAGAAGGGGAGGTAAGTGGCTTCGCGAACTTTAAGTGGTTTATGTAGTATTTTTTCCGCTATTAATTCACAGTTTTTTCCCGATACTCTAATAATGCCAACGCCACCGCGACCGGGTGGCGTTGCTATTGCGGCTATCGTATCTCGATTATCCACGATACTTTCTGTGTTATTTAGCTTTAGCTTTTACGGTTCCCTGTCTTTCGATCTTCTTGGTGATGTACTGTTGCTGAGCAACCGAAATCAGGTTGTTACATAGCCAATAAAGAACCAGACCAGCAGGGAAGAACAGCATAAAGACGGTAAAGACTACAGGAAGGTAGCTCATGATTTTCTGCTGCATCGGATCCATGGTTGGTGACTGTGGTTGTAACTTCTGCATCAGCCACATACTACCGCCCATCAACAGAGGTAATACAAAATAAGGGTCGGCTACCGATAAATCCTGAATCCAGCCAAAGAAAGGGGCATGGCGCAACTCAACCGCTTCGAACAACACATAATAGAGTGCGATAAAGATTGGGAACTGCAATAACATTGGCAGACAGCCACCAAATGGATTGGCTCCTTCCTCCTTATACATCTTCATCATTTCCTGCTGCATACGTTGTTTGTCTTCACCATAACGCTCTTTCAATTGCTGCATTTTAGGTGCCAACTTACGCATATTGGCCATTGAGCGATATTGTGCTGCTGATAATGGATAAAGCAATGCTTTTACCACCAGCGTAACCAGGATAATAGCCACACCCCAGTTAGCAACAAACGAGTAGAAGAACTGCATTAACTTATATAAAGGTAAGCCAATCCACCATACCCAGCTCAGATCGAGTGACTTTTCAAGCCCTGGCGCAGCCGCTTCTAAGCGCTTCAGAATCTTAGGGCCCACATACAAAGTTGCTCCAATGACTTTTTCACTTTTAGCCGGAACCGATACCGTCGGCTGGATAAAGCGAATAATTGTATCCTGGTTAGGCTTGACCGTAGAGGTCACTTTAATCTGTTCCTGCTGCTCAGGGATCCAGGCAGAAATAAAGTAATGTTGCAAATAGCCAATCCAGCCACCCTGACGGGTTACATCAATAGGTTCTTCTGCAATATCTTCAAAGGAAATCTTTTCGTATTTTCTTTCTTCAGGGGAGTAGGCAACACCAATAAAAGGTGACATACCAAATGATGATTTTTCTTCTAGCCCAGTTGGCTTCTGATCACGAATCAGTTCGGCTACAAAATTATAGGTTCTATCGTTGGCAGATTGATTATTAACCTTATATTCAACACCAATTTCATAGTCATTCCGTTTGAATTTAAAGGTCTTAGTAAACTCAACACCTTCCTGATTGGTCCAACTCAATGGAACGTCAAGCGTATCTTGTTCGGCATTTAATTGATAACTTTTCTGCTCTGCCTGATAGCTGGCGCGCGGTAACTGGTTATCGGGAGCACCATTGCCCAACAAAGCACTTTTTGCTTGATAAAGTCGATCGCGATAATCAAACAGGACCACTTTTTCAGCTTCGCTATCTAACTCACGGTTATAGTTATTCAGTTCAGCATAGACCACATCACCGCCGACACGATCGATTTTAACTTTTAATACATCAGTGACTACTTCAATCAGGTTGTCGGTTTCAACTTTACTGTTGGCCACAGAGTCGCTTTGGCCAAACTGTTCATTAATTTCCTGTTGTGGTTGTGGGCCATAGTCTTTTTGCCAGGCTTGATAAAGCAAGAAACTACAAATAGCAAAACCTAAAATAAAAAATCCGCGCATCGATTCCATAGCAATCTCTTTAATTCTTTGCGTGTACTGTTATTGGTTTACGGGAGGGACAGGATCATGTCCACCCTCACATCCGGGATGACAACGAGCAATTCGCTTAACGGTTAACCAGCTCCCCTTAATGGCTCCATGCTGCTCCAAAGCTTCTATCGAATAATTAGAACAGGTGGGATAAAAACGGCACTGATTACCCATCACTGGGCTCAATACCTTCTGGTAGCCACGAACGATTCCAATCAATACCCGATTAATCACTTGTTAACCCTTTTCTGTAAACGAATCCAGAGTTGTTCAAGGTGCTCGAATAATACCTTATTCGCTAACTGACTACTACCACGACGCGCTAATAAAACAATGTCGTATGCCGGTAGTTGCTGTTGTTGCAAACGGAAACTTTCTCTGGCCATGCGCTTAAGGCGGTTACGATCAACGGCTCTTCGCACATTTTTTTTAGCCACAATCAGACCAAGCCGAGAAAACTTTTTTTGATTTGGAACGGCAAGAAGGGTGAAAGGAGGGCAAACTAATTTGATCGGGTTGTTATTAAAAACCCATTTGTAATCCTCTGCTGTGAGCAGTCGCAGACTTGCAGGAAAGCCAGCACAAAGCTGTTTAGTACAAGTCTGACTGTCACTCACATCAAGGAATACTTTACTTATCAGGCGGTTAAACGCTTACGACCTTTAGCACGACGACGGTTGATAACCTGACGACCGTTTTTGGTGGCCATACGTGCACGGAAGCCGTGAGTACGCTTACGCTTGATTACGCTTGGTTGAAATGTTCTTTTCATCGGATTAACCCACTAGCCAATAAAATTTAAGCCGATAACCTTAGTCTCATAAGTCATTGGTTAGACTTCCGAAACCAGATCATGTATCAGCCTTACTACAAGGACGCGAGATTCTATAGGATCTGGAGCCTTTGTGCAACGGTATTATAGGCTATTTAACAATCTTTTAGCTTTATCAAGTTCTCTTGAAAAACAAGATAATTGCGTAAAATTTCCTCTTTTTCGATTATCTAGTGTTTTAGCTCTCTCAATACCACAAGATGGTCGATATTTCTTTCTTTTTAGCAAGCCTTCTGTGGATATGTTATGGCGCATTCCAAAGCATTTCGTTACTGACATTTTGACTTTTTAAGGCTTTTTGTTGCTTTTGTCAGAAATGGTACTAAAAAAAGTGCTTAAGTTATTATGAGCGTGTATTTTTATGTTATTAACCGCGTAATATTAATAAAGTTATTTAAAAAGATCTTATTACTATTATTAGTGACCGTTATTCCTGTGGGTAACTGATTTTTTGTGCGTAAAATCAAATGGATACTGAATTGATAACTCTTTGTGTAACTTGTCATCAAACGGGTGTGCAAAAACTGCATAAGTGTTCAATTTGTACTTATTATGCTTCTATCAACAGATTTAAACGGTTTTTATACATGATATGCCCACAAATTTGTTATTTGAATGGTTTTTAATCAGATTCTGTATAGTTTTAAATCTAGCCCCGTCAATCATGAGGGAATAGCTTATAGGAAAAATATATAGGTAAACTTGTGGATTATTTTAGCCTTCGGATCTACACTAGCCGATACTGATTTAAGAACAGCTGTTAATGACTGTTCTTAGGTTCAATCTAGAAGTGATAATAGGCGTTAATACATTGCTACCCAGTGTGTCGGGCTTCAATGTATCAGACGCACTAACAACTAAAGTTTTAGGACTCTAATAATAATGATGGGTAACGTCTGGCGAAGTTGTTTACAAAAACTACAGTCTGAATTGTCTGCAACTGAGTTCAACACCTGGATCAAGCCGCTACAGGTTAAAGAAACCGACTCAGAGATGGCTCTGTATGCGCCGAACCCTTTCTTTGTGGACTGGATTCGTCAGCAATACCTGGATCGTATTAATGAGTACTTAGAACAAAAAGACTCTTCGTCTCAAAAACAAATTTCTTTGCATGTTGGTAATTTAAACCAATCTGCTGATCAAGGCAGTTCTGGTTCAAATTCGCAGGCAAATATAAATGGTTCAAGTTCTGATTCCGTTACTCAGGCTCGGCGCGTCATCCAATCTCATACAGAGCAACCTCCTTCAGGCTTTCAACAAAACAATCTTAATCCTAATTTTACCTTCAACAACTTTGTTGAAGGTAAGTCTAATCAGTTGGCAAGAGCGGCTGCCCAGCAGGTTACCGAAAATCCAGGCGAAGCTTACAATCCTTTATTTATTTATGGTGGGGTTGGCCTGGGTAAGACTCACCTTATGCACTCTGTCGGTAATGCCATTCTTGAGCAGAAGCCTAATGCCCGCATCGTCTATCTTCACTCTGAGCGTTTCATGGCTAACATGGTCAAGGCTTTACAGACTGGAACCATGGATAAGTTTAAGAATTTCTATCGCTCGGTTGATGCTCTGTTAATTGATGATATTCAGTTTTTTGCCAATAAAGGTCGTACTCAGGAAGAGTTTTTCCACACTTTCAACAACCTGATTGAAAAAAATAAACAGGTTATTATTACCTGTGATCGTTTCCCAAAAGAAGTTGAGGGTTTGGAAGAGCGGTTAAAGTCCCGATTCGGTTGGGGGTTGACGGTAGCCGTTGAGCCACCGGAGCTAGAAACGCGGGTTGCCATTCTTATGAGCAAAGCCCATTCCTCAAAAATTGAGTTACCTAATGAGGTAGCTTTTTTTATTGCTAAAAGAATTCGCTCCAATGTTCGAGAGCTCGAAGGTGCTCTTAAACGGGTGATTGCCAATGCACAATTTACCGGCCGTGCCATTACCCTCGATTTCGTTAAAGACGCACTAAAAGACCTTATTGCCGCTCAGGACAAACTGATTTCTATTGAAAATATTCAAAAAACTGTTGCCAGCTATTACAAGATAAAGGTTTCTGATCTATTATCTCAGAGACGTAGTCGGTCTATCGCCAGACCACGCCAAATGGCTATGGCTCTAGCTAAGAATCTGACGAACCACAGTCTGCCAGAAATTGGTGATGCTTTTGGGGGGAAAGACCATACCACGGTTTTACATGCCTGCCGTAAGATTGAGCAGCTGAAAGGCGAAAGCATCGATATTGAAGAAGATTTCTCTAATTTACTCAGGACTCTGTCCAGCTAATAATAAGGTGTCTCTATGCGTTTTACCATAAGCCGGGATCAATTGCTGGCGCCGCTTCAATTAGTCAGCGGTGCAGTTGAAAAGCGACAAACACTTCCTGTTCTTTCTAATGTTCTAATGGTTGTTGATGATAGTAAGTTATCACTAACCGCCACTGATCTTGAGGTCGAACTTAAGGCTCAGGTAGATTTAGAGGGAGAGTTTGAACCCGGAGAGATCACCGTTCCAGCCAGAAAGTTGCTGGATATTGTTCGCAGTCTTGGTGATGGCGAAAATGTTAAAGTTGAACAGTCTGAGACACGCCTTAAAATCATTACCCCAAGCAGTCGTTTCAGCCTTTCAACCATGTCGGCTAATGAGTTCCCTAATCTAGACGAAACTGCCAGCCTCGCTTCTTTAGAGTTGACCCAGGAAGTACTTAAGACTTTGATTGAGAAAACTCAATTTGCCATGGCTCAACAGGATGTTCGCTATTATCTCAATGGCATGCTGTTCGAATTCGATAACGATCGTTTAACCACAGTTGCTACCGATGGTCATCGCCTGGCTTTGTCGCGCGCCAAAGTATCCATTGATACGGAAGATAAGATTAGTGCCATCATTCCTCGTAAAGGGGTGACAGAATTAGCCCGACTTCTAGAACACAGCGATGAAAAGGTGACTCTTAACCTGGGCTCTAACCATATTAAAGTTATCGGTGCTGACTATTCCTTTACTTCAAAATTGGTTGATGGTCGTTTCCCTGAATACGACAAAGTGTTACCACGTAACGGTGACAAGATCGTGATTGCGGATCGTGAGTTATTTAAAGAGTCTCTTTCAAGAGCTTCTATTCTTTGTAATGAAAAGTTCCGAGGTGTGCGCTTCATGCTTTCCAATGGCCAGGTGCGTTTACATGCAAACAACCCGGAGCAGGAAGAAGCCGAAGTCGAATTCGGTGTTGACTATCAAGGTTCTGATCTGGAAATTGGCTTTAATGTCAGCTACATGATCGACGTTATGAATACCATCAAAACGCCTCAGGTCAAGCTGACTTTCATCGATGCTAACAGCAGTACTCTGATAGAAGAAGTCGATGGCGGCGAGAGTCTCTATGTTGTTATGCCGATGCGTCTTTAATAACCATTTACTGCTAATCAGCAAGCATCTTTGATGCACATACAATCCCTATCTATCCAAAACTTTAGAAATCTGCAGCCCACGAGGCTGCATTTTTCTCCACAGCTTAATATTATCTACGGTAATAATGCAGCTGGAAAAACCAGTATTCTTGAGTCTCTCTACATTCTTGGCCACGGCCGTTCCTTTAGAACCAGCCGTCATAATAAACTTGTTAATCATGAGCATGACTCTTTTACTTTGTTTAGTGAACTGATCGCCCAAGGTTCTAGTCATAAACTTGGTATTCAGCGTTTTCGTAATAATGATGTCCGAATGCGATTAAATCAGGAGCCACTGTCTAAACTCAGTGATCTGGTGACCCTCGCACCAGTGCAAGTTCTAGCTCCAGAGCACTACGAGTTATTAACCAAAGGTTCCAGCGGGCGACGAAAAATGTTGGACTGGGGAGTGTTCCACGTGGAACATTCCTTTCTCAAACGCTGGCAAGATTGCCAGAGGTTGATATTGCAACGAAACAAGTTACTTAAGACCAGTAATAACTATAGAGAGTTAGAAGCATGGGATAGCCAACTGGTGCCTCTTTCCATAAATGTTAATCAATACCGCGAGGAATATTGTCAACTTCTAAAGCCTTTTTTCAATAGCATCATTAAATCGTTTCTTCCTGATGTTGATGTGTCGTTGCAGTTTTATCAAGGTTGGCAGGGTGACGATCTAAAGCAGTTATTGATCGAACAGTACCCCAAAGACGCAAAGCAAGGTTACACCCACTCTACCATTCAAAAGGCTGATCTAAAGATTATGTCCGGAAAAAGGCTTGCTGCAGACTATCTGTCCCGTGGTCAACAAAAGCTTGTGACCACTGCTTTGAAGCTTGCTCAATTAAGCCTTGCACAAGAAAGAGGGCAACAGTATCCTGTTTTTTTGCTCGATGATATAGGTGCCGAGCTGGATCAACAGCATCAACAGATGTTACTTGATTTCCTTGCTCAGCAACCCAAAAGCCAACAGATATTTATTACTTGTGTGCATTTAGATCCTCTCAAAAGCCTCATAAACAGGTATAATAACGTCAGGTTGTTCCACGTGGAACATGGGGCTGTTACTGTGATAGATACAGCCTCAGAGAAGTATGCGCAATAAGCTCAATAGAACAATCATAAGGAATCCGTATGTCGGAAAATAACAGTTACGATTCGTCCAGTATTAAGGTATTAAAAGGCTTGGATGCTGTTCGTAAGCGTCCAGGTATGTATATTGGTGATACCGATGATGGTACCGGTTTGCACCATATGGTCTTTGAGGTAGTGGATAACTCTATTGATGAGGCTTTAGCCGGTCACTGTACAGATATTTATGTCACTATTCATAGCGATAACTCAGTATCGGTAAAAGATAACGGACGTGGCATTCCTACAGAAATCCATGAAGAAGAAGGGGTTTCAGCTGCTCAAGTTATTCTGACGGTACTTCATGCCGGCGGTAAGTTCGATGATAACTCATACAAGGTGTCCGGAGGTTTACACGGTGTCGGTGTATCGGTAGTTAATGCCTTGTCCGAAGAATTAAAGCTGACTATCCGTCGTGGTGGTAAGCGTTATGAGCAGACATATGTGCATGGTGAGCCACAGGCCCCGCTTGAAGTGGTGGGAGATGCTGAAACCACAGGAACAGAAATCCGCTTTAAACCAAGCAATAAAACCTTTACCAACACCGAATATCACTACGATATCCTGGCCAAACGCTTGCGAGAGCTTTCCTTCTTAAACTCAGGCGTCAGTATTCGTCTGGCCGATGAGCGTTCCGGAAAGCAGGATCACTTCATGTATGAAGGGGGTATCAAGGCTTTTGTGGAATATTTGAATAGCAAGAAAACCCCAATCCATGAAAAGGTCTTCCACTTTACCCATGAGCGTGAAGAAGATGGTATCACTGTAGAGGTGGCCATGCAGTGGAATGATGGTTTCCAGGAGAGTATTTTCTGCTTTACCAACAATATCCCTCAGCGCGATGGTGGTACTCACCTAGCAGGTTTCCGAGCTGCTCTAACTCGTGGCTTGAATAACTTTATGGAAAATGAGGGTTATAACAAAAAAGGTAAGGTTAACACTACTGGCGATGATGCTAGAGAGGGCTTAACCGCTGTTATTTCGGTGAAGGTTCCAGATCCAAAATTTAGCTCACAGACTAAGGATAAGTTGGTTTCCAGCGAAGTGAAGACAGCAGTAGAGCAGGCAATGGGTGAACATCTGAAAGATTTCCTTTTGGAAAACCCGGGTGAAGCTAAATCTGTGGTCAATAAGATGATCGATGCGGCGAGAGCTCGTGAAGCTGCAAGAAAGGCTCGGGAGATGACCCGACGTAAAGGTGCACTGGATATTGCTGGTCTGCCAGGAAAGCTGGCTGATTGTCAGGAAAAAGATCCGGCACTGTCAGAACTTTATATTGTGGAGGGTGACTCCGCAGGTGGTTCGGCCAAGCAGGGTCGAGATCGTAAGAATCAGGCGATTCTACCGCTGAAAGGTAAGATTTTAAATGTAGAGAAAGCCCGTTTTGATAAGATGCTATCTTCACAAGAGGTTGGTACTTTGATTACCGCTTTGGGCTGCGGAATTGGTCGTGAAGAGTTCGATGCAGATAAAACCCGTTATCATCGAATCATTATCATGACCGATGCGGACGTAGATGGCGCACACATTCGTACCCTGTTACTGACCTTCTTCTACCGTCAGGTACCACAATTAATTGAGCGCGGTTACATCTATATCGCTCAACCACCTTTGTATAAGGTCAAAAAAGGTAAACAGGAGCAGTACCTGAAAGATGATGAAGCCCTGGAAAATTATTTAACTCAGCTGGCACTGAATAATACTGAGTTGTATGTAACTAAGGATGCTCCACCAATTACTGGTGAAGGGCTTGAGAAACTGGTTAATGAATATCGCGACGTTCAGACCACCATTCGTCGTCTTGGCCGCTTATACCCGTCCAATATCCTTAACAGCATGATCTATCATCCAACCTTAAAAACGGATGACTTAAAAGATGAGGCAAAAGTTAAAGAATGGATGGAGACTCTGTCAGTAAAACTGAATAAAGATCAGAAAAGCGGTGCCGTGCGCTTTATCTTTAACCTGCGTAAGGATAATGAATTAGAGCACTATCTTCCGCATTTCACGATGTTCCACCATGGTGTTGAAAGTGAGTACTTACTTTCAACAGACTTCTTTGCATCCAGTGATTATAAAAAAATCTCATTGTTGGGCGAGAAGCTGGAAACCTTGATAGAGGAAGGAGCCTTCGTTAAGCGCGGTGAAAAGATCCAGGAGATCGAGTCCTTCAAGGATGCACTGGATTGGTTGATGTCCGAAGCTCGTCGTGGCCAGGCTATTCAGCGTTATAAAGGTCTGGGTGAAATGAACCCTGGTCAGCTTTGGGAAACCACCATGGACCCAGAAAGCCGACGTATGCTTCAGGTTACTATTGAAGATGCGGTAGCAGCCGACCAGTTGTTTACTACCTTGATGGGTGATCAGGTTGAACCTCGCCGTGAATTTATTGAGAGTAATGCACTTTCAGTATCTAACCTGGATGTTTAAAGCTTAATTTAACAAGTTCGTAGCAAAGGACCGCCTCAATGGCGGTTTTTTGTTAAGGAAGGAAAAAAGGGAAGTAAATACTTACTTTATTTTAAATCTTTGTTGAGGAGGGCCTCATAAACAGGTAAGGCCTGCTGATCTTCAGCTGATAACTGAGGAAATGCCAGAGGGAGTTGCTGCATATTTTGTAATACCAGCTCAGAAACTATTGCCCGCATTGCCGGCTTATCATCGGCCGGAATGATGTACCAGGGAGCCCAGGGCCGGGAAGTGTGAGATAAAGCTTGCTGATAGGCATGCTGATATTTGTCCCATAACTGACTTTCTTCAATATCGCCACTGGAAAACTTCCAGTTCTTTTCTGGGTCTTGGACTCGTGAGAGGAACCGCTGGTGTTGCTCCAGCTGTGAAACATTAAGAAAGAATTTCAAAATAATGGTGCCATTACGAGCCAGATGCGCCTCATGGTCATTGATAGACTGATAACGAGCGGTCCAGAAAGCATCGTTGGAATCAATTGATTCGATGTTGTCGGGGTTTAGGTCTGGTAAATGCTGATTAAGCAGGTATTTGGGATGTACTCTAACAACCAGAACTTCTTCATAGTAACTGCGATTAAAATACCAATGCGGCCACGCTCAGGAAGAGCTTTTACGGTACGCCATAGAAAATCATGTTCTAACTCCTGAGGTGATGGTTGTTTGAAACTATGAACCTGAAAGCCGGCTGGGTTGATGCCACTGAAAACTTTCCGAATGGTGCTGTCCTTACCCGCTGCGTCCAATGCCTGAAAAATGAGCAGGAGAGAAAAACGATTATCGGCGTACATCTTATGTTGCAGGTGATAAAGAGAGTCGCTGTTAACCTTTAATTGAGCTTTGTAATCTTCTTTTGACAGCTGCTCTATAGGTTTGGTCGGTTGCTGGCTTAGGCTAAGCTTGCCATCAAAGGGCATCAGGTAAGGTGATTCAATACAACGAAAGCCAGGGGTTAGGCGGCTATCGGATAGGTTCATGCTGGGTGCTCCACAAAAAAGGTAATTTCAAGATCTTATAATAACCGGTAAATCACAAGTTTGAATTGTTAAACTTTTGAAAATGAGTCTTATATCATTGAGTTATGTGACAGCAGGAGTAAGATAAAAAGCGAATCAATAAGAAAAAGGAGTTAATATGTCTGTAGCAAAAGTTACCGAAATTATTGCTGACTCAGAGGATAGTTTCGAAGATGCTGTGAGAAGAGGTATACGTCGAGCAAATAAAACCCTCGACCAGGTCAAAGCGGCCTGGGTTAAAGAGCAGCAGGTTGTGATTAAAGATGGTGAAGTTGAAAGCTTTCGTGTTGTTATGAAAGTCACTTTCTTACTGAAAGATTAGAAACTAGAGTAGTTACTATCAAAAGCCCATGACTACTCATGGGCTTTTTGCTATCAGGGGTTTGTGTAGAAGTAATTACTTACTACCAAGAATTGAGCCAAGTAGGCCGCGAACGATTCTTCGACCAAGACCTGAGCTGATCGTTCGAACCAGAGTTTTAGTGAAAGCTTCTCCAACTGACTGGCGATTCGATCGACGGTTGGTTTTAGATTTGTTGCGGATGGCTTCAGCCTCTTTCATTTCCCTTGCTTGCCGCTGTTCAAGTTCCTGTTCTCGCTTAAGTAGAATTTCATAGGCGGATTGTCTGTCGACCGCATCGTCATAAACACCTTTAAGAACTGATTGCTTAAAGGAAGTTTCCCAGTCTGCATCAGAAAGCGGGCCAATCTGAGAACAGGGTGGACAGATCAGAGTTTGTTCTACTGGCGTTGGTCGTCCCTTTTCGTCTAATACGGACACCAATGCCTCGCCAACGGAAAGTTGGGTTATAACGGACTGGGTATCGAGCTTGGGGTTGGGCCTGAAAGTTTCAGCAGCGGCTTTTATGGCTTTCTGATCCTTGGGGGTGAAGGCGCGTAAAGCATGTTGCACACGATTACCCAGCTGACCAAGTACAGAGTCAGGAATGTCAGTTGGGTTCTGGGTAACAAAATAAACACCGACACCTTTAGAGCGAATCAGGCGAACCACTTGCTCAATACGTTGCAATAAGATTTTAGGTGCATGATCAAACAAAAGATGGGCTTCGTCGAAAAAGAAAACCAGACGGGGTTTCTCAGGATCGCCAACCTCGTCCAGTTCTTCAAAAAGTTCAGACAGCATCCAGAGCAGGAAGGTGGAGTAAATTTTAGGATTAAGCATGAGTTCACGGCTGTATAACAGGTTGATAAAACCTTTGCCGTTATGATCCTGGCGCATGAGGTCATTAATGTTAAGAGCTGGCTCACCAAAAAAATGATCGCCACCAGAATTTTCGAGAACTAACAGTTTGCGGATAATAGCGGCAACAGTTTGTGGCGTGACATTGCCATAATCACGGCTGACTTGCTGACGGTTATCACTCAGCCAGTTCAACATGGAACGCAAATCCTTGAGGTCAAGCAACAGCAAACCTTCTTCATCAGCTATATCAAAGGCGATATGCAGAACGCCGCTTTGAGTATCGTTAAGTTCCAAAAGGTGCGACAGCAGTAATGGCCCCATCTCAGTGATGGTCGTTCTAACAGGGTGGCCATGCTTGCCGTAGACATCCCAATAGAGAACAGGATTGGCGCGTGGTTGATAATCAGGGATTTGAATGTGATTGATACGTTCAATGATTTTCGGATGAGAGCCCGCTGCTTTAGCTATACCACTAAGATCGCCTTTTATATCGGCCGCGAAAACCGGAACACCTATGTTGGAAAAGGCTTCGGCCAATACCTGCAGGGTGACCGTTTTACCGGTACCGGTTGCACCAGCAATTAATCCATGCCGATTGGCCATTTTGGGGTTTAACCGAATATGCTGTTGTTCTTTATTACCGCCAATAAGTATCATAGGGTTAGTCCATACATAAATGTTAATTCAGAATAAATAATCAGAACGAAAAGGCAAGGAAAAAGATCAACATAGCTAAACAGGGAAACTGATTGTAGTCAATAAACAAGGGCCAAAGTCAGATAAAATGAGATCTCAACAAAGGAGAAAGCATGAACTTCAATCAATTGCTCAGCAATGCTATCGGCGCTAATCAGGAGCAGGCTACCAACAGCGTATTTTGTGATAAGAACAATAAACTACAGGATGTAAAACTGGTTGAAGTTAGTTTTGAAGAGCAGTTATTTGTAACCGAAGGGCAGAGCATTCCCTTTGCTGATGTTCAGTATGTTGTGATCCAGAAACCCGTTTATGAAAACCTCGAAGAATATCAAAAAGAAACCGGCAATCTAAACTACTCTAATTACCGCATTGAGATGAGCGATAAATTTACTATTACAGGACAATGTGTTTATTGCGAAAAAGAAGAAGGGTTATGGAAACTTCTTCGATTACATAAAAATCATATCTTTATTATTTTAGTCTCGGAAAAAAACGTTACCAATATGGAGCTTATTCAAAGCAATGGTCGTTCAACATTTGGCCGTGAGGAGGAGCGCTACACGGGAGAGATAAAAGAAGTAGATTTAGGCACTGTAAAGATTGATGAAAAATGGGTCCATAAGTTTCCACCCGAATTATTATTTAAGTATCAGGCACTACCACTATTTAAAAAGAATAACTTTCTTGAAGTAGCTTTTACCAATCCACAACAGATTGATGCCATGCAGGTGATGAGCTTTATAGCCGGTTGCAACATAGAACCGTTAAAAGCCAATAAGCGCGACTTGCTAGAGTATTTAAGTGGCATTGTACAGTTCCAGAATGAAAAAGAAGCGCTCAACGAACTGGAACGAGTGGGAATTGATGCCAGTAAAAGCTTAGCAACGAATGAAATTGAAAGCTTAGGTAAGAAAAAAGGTGTCATCAATTTAATGGCATCCATTATTACTGATGCCATCGAAAAAGGCGCATCAGATATCCACCTTCATCCAAGAGAAAAATATTTGCAATTATTGTATAGAATGGATGGAACATTAACCCCAATCAGAAAGTTGAATTTATCGCTCCACCAGGCTCTGGTCAGTCGAATAAAAATCATCGGTGGTATGGATATATCAGAGAGACGCTTACCGCAAGACGGACGAATCGAATATACAGGGAGCGGCAAAAGTATTGATATGCGGATCTCGGTGATGCCAACGGTTTATGGCGAAAGTGTGGTGATTCGTATTCTGGATAGCTCACAGGGTTTACGTGATATTAGTGAATTGGGATTTAACGAGAAAGATACCGAGCGATTCATTAATTTATTGCATTCAAGTTATGGCATGTTTCTGGTCACAGGGCCGACTGGTTCAGGAAAAACCACAACCCTGTATGCTGCGATTAACGAAAAGATTAAAGAAGGACCACACATCGTAACGGTTGAAGAGCCGGTAGAATACAAAATGGAGGGCGTAACCCAGATACCGGTTAATCATAAAATTGGCTACACCTTCGCAAGAGCCTTAAGGAATATTTTACGACACGATCCGGATGTGATTATGGTAGGTGAAATCCGTGATGGAGAAACCGCTAAAATTGCAGTGGAGAGCTCCTTAACGGGGCATCTGGTGTTAAGCACTCTGCATACCAACAGTGCGGTCAGTACTATTACACGACTAATTGAAATGGGTGTGGAGCCTTATCTTTTAAAAGATGCACTGGTTGGAATTTTAGCCCAAAGACTGGTTAAGAAAAACTGTCAGCACTGCCTGATTGAAGAAAAAATTCCCGAGTCGATTCGCAAAGAAATACAGGCGGCAAAAAACGATAAGTTTTATAAAGGTGCGGGTTGCGCAGAATGTTTTAACACGGGCATTGCAGGAAGGCGCTCGGTTTATGAATTGCTTAGTATCAGTCCAGAAGTGGCCAAAGAAATTCAGGACAGCCTGGATATTAATAAGTTAAATGAAATCGCGCAGAAACAGGGAATGGTCACTTTAGCGGAAATGGCTTTAGAGTTAGCTCGTAAAAAAGAAATATCAGCACTCGAAGTCTATAAAATCCGGGCTAATGCCAGTCAGATAAAAACTCTAGAAGAAGAATAATGTAACCATACCCAATAACAAAACGTCTAGCAGTTAACAACAGTTAAAAGAATTAATTGAAAATTAGGTTGATGTTATATAACGTTTTGTTTTTAAAGTTAAAATTAAAATAGGAGTGGGTATGAAAAACTGGATATTGCTGGTTGCTGGATTGATGGCTTTGGGTTTGTCGGGTTGTAAAAGTGATGATGAAACAAAATTAGAAGCGAGTTTAACCCTAAAAACCTGGGAGATAGGAAATCCGGAAATAATTTATGGGGAAGATAAAACGGTTTTTTCTGAGCAAGAGCCTATCGCATTTGATATGAAGTTGACCAATACTGGACTCAAAACAGAGCGTGTAGAGTTCGGAGGGTGTGGATTTGATGTTATTGAAATATATGATTCGAATGGTGACATGGTTTATAGCTCTGAATATACAACAACGGGTTGCAGTGCAGTGTGGAATGTTGAGGTAATGTACACAGGAGAAACAATAGGGACGCAAACACTTTGGGATCAAGAGTTATATAATGTAGATCCTGATACTGGAGCAATTTCAGATACCGGTGAATATTTACAACCAGGAGACTATACAGTGATAGGTTATGCGCGTGTGCAACTAGGATCCTCTGAAGCAGAGGCGACAATTATCCCAGTGCCTGTGGAGCTAAGTCTAACAATAGAAGCATCTCAATAGGATCTAATAAGGCAAGCTAGACAGCTTGCCTTTTCATTAACACTTCTTTTCTAATTCTGATAATTTCTTTTCCAGCTCTTCGAGCATTAAACGAGTTCTCTGTAGCACTTTAGTCTGTGCGTCAAATTCTTCGCGGGTCACCAGGTCCAGTTTGGCTAATTGGCTTTGCAGTATCTGTTTAGCCTGTTTGGCAAACTCGTCACCGGTATTTTTTACTGACTGTGGAATTGCATCAGACAGCTTGCTGGCAATACCATCAAGTACTTTGGGGTCGATCATTTTTAGTATCCCTCTATTACCAGAGTGGTGGTTTAACTCTTGCCAAGTAAAGAACGGCTAAAACACTGGCGAGTGCTAGCACAAAAAAGATCAGTCGCTTTTTGTTTTCAGTGGCATGAAACATTTTTATGCCAAACATGATGTAGGTAACTATAAGCAGAATCTTTACTGTTAACCAGGGTTGATGATGTGGGTACATCTTAAACTGCACCATTAATACGATACCGCTAGCTAACAAAAAAGTATCAATAATGTGCGGTAAGATTTTTACTACTTTTTTCTGTAATAACTGACTGCCTCTAAATAGCCAGACGCTACGAATTAAAAAACCTAAAACGGTCAATGCCGCTAACGTCATATGAAAATGCTTTAATGCTAACATTGAATTTTATCCACCTTTATTTGATTTCGGTTGAGGTAAGCCTCTAGCGCAGAATCAAGTTCACTTAAATAATTAATAGGAACTTCCGCGCGAATGGTTACCTGATCAGAAAATTGGGTATCAATAATATCTGCCTGCGCTTCTTTAAGCAGGTATTCTACCTGTTTTTGAAGATCATAAGCACAGGTTAGATCAATTTTTTGGGTGTAGATCCGCGAACCAAGTGTAAGTTGCTCCATGGCCTGCTTAACTGAACCGCCATAGGCGCGAGCTAGACCGCCGGTTCCCAATTTAGTGCCGCCGTAATAGCGAGTCACTACAGCGGTAATATCGCCAACATCGCTGTGCTGCAACACATTAAGCATCGGCATACCGGCGGTGCCGCTCGGTTCGCCATCATCGGAACAGGCAATTAAAGTTGTGCTTGATGGGTTGCCAACAATATAGGCCCAGCAATGATGGGTCGCATCAGGTTCTGTCTGATTAAAGTGCTGAACAAAGGCTTTGGCATCCTCGACCGACGGCGTATAGGCAATTCGGGCAATGAAACGACTGCCTTTAATCACCTCTTCAAATGAAAACGGGTGCTCAACGCTATGTCGAGGCACCCGATAACCAGCAAGTTCCTGCTTTGTTGAGTCTGACATCAAAAGAAATTAATCCAGATGCTCACGAGTCAAGTTACGTGGGCCGGTAGCAGTAACCAGTACTTCATCCTCAATACGAATACCACCGAAAGGCTTAAACTGTTCAATCTTATCCCAGTTTATGCTTTTAGCATGTTCGGTCTGTTTGAGATCACCGAGCAGAGAGTCGATGAAATAAAGACCTGGCTCAATAGTCAGGATATTGCCGACTTCGATGTCGCGAGTATTACGTAGGAATGGATGTGCTTTCGGTGGCGGAGCCGGATCGCCGGCAATATTGGCCTGGTGTCCACCGACATCATGTACCTGTAGACCGATATGGTGACCCAGCCCATGTGGGAAGAAGGTCGAGGTTACGCCCGCTTCAACCATAGATTCTGGTGACATATCGCAGAATTTGTATTTATTGAGTAGCTTGGCAATTTCATGGTGCGTTTCAATGTGCAGATCCACATAAGACTGACCGGTCGTAACTTTGCCGCAGATGCGCTGTTCCAATGCATCCATATCACCAATCAACTCAGCAAACTCATTCTGCTCAAAAGCATAAGTACGAGTAATATCCGCTGCATAATTATTATAACGAGCACCGGCATCTATCAGGAAGGTTTTGTGCTGATCGGGTGCTGTATTGTTATATAAGGTATAGTGCAGAATAGCTGCGTGTTCATTCAGCGCCACAATGCTGCCATAAGGAAGCTGGTGCTCGGTATGGCCAGTTGCCAGTTGGTAGGCCAGATGAATCTCCAGCTCCGAACCTTTCTTAAAGAACATATCGCGAGCAGCCATGTGGCCCAGTGCTGCACGTTTGTTGGCACGTGAAACACACTCAACCTCATAATCAGACTTGATGGCACGGTGCCAGTTGATCTCATTCATGAAGTAACCTGGATTGACTGCGGCAAAACCGTCTTCATCGAATGGAAACGCCATTTCACCTATATAGGCAACATTACCGCTGGTCGGAATATGAGACAGCACTTCATCTTTGGTGCGGGTCATGACGATATCAAAATGCTCAACCCAGAAACCTTCCGGATCGCCAGCTACATAGTGCCAAAAGTCCACTGGCTGGTAATAACACAGCTTGCGTGTACCGTCAGCAGAAATGATAAGAACGCTATCGTGCAAATCATCCAGCGGTACAAAGCCGTTAAAGTGGAAGTTCGATTTAAACGGATAAGACATGTCATCGAGGAAGATGCCATGCTGTGAGCCGGCCGGGATCACCAGGTGATCGAAGTCGTGGTTAGCCATAGCTTTTTGATAGCGTTGTGTAACAACGTCAATATGATGCTTGAATAAAGGGGCCAACGAAGAATCGTGCATAAAATATCCGATTGTGGTTAATCAATAGTGGCACCATTATTCCAGAAATCACGCCCGATCAGAAGGGCAGTCAGGGGCTTTCGTTTACTGGCAAACTTCGTTATGATTGGTCAGACCAGAAGTTTCAATTGTGTCTGCCGAACTGCGGCAGTACACTGGTTTTCTTTATTTTGGCGCTGATTCAACTAACAGACTCTGCCGCCAGAACAATTACCGCCATAGCATTTCTTGCTAGACAATTGGCAGCCAGCAATGGAGATTAAGAATGATATTTGAAGGTCAATCGATTCAATGCAGATTGCACCCAACAGGGGTTGCTGAAGTCTGTTTTGACAATCAAAAAGAGTCGGTCAATAAATTTGACCGCGCCACCTTAGAAGAGCTCAATGAAGTTATCGCTCTGTTAAAAGATAACTCAGATGTAAAAGCGGCCATGGTTACCAGTGGCAAACCGGTATTCATTGTAGGCGCAGACATTACAGAATTCGTCGATTTATTCGCATTACCGCGTGAAGAGCTGTTGCAATGGACTGTTAAGGCCAACGAGATTTTCAGCGGATTTGAAAACTTACCATTCCCAACTGCAGCGGTGATTAATGGTGTTGCTCTGGGTGGCGGCATGGAAATGTGCTTAAGTTGTGATCTGCGTGTGGCTTCGACTAACGCTCAGGTTGGACTACCGGAAACCAAACTAGGATTAATTCCGGGCTTTGGCGGCACCACTCGCCTGCCTCGTGTGATTGGCGCCGATAATGCCTTTGAATGGATTGCCGGTGGTAAGCCAAGTAAGCCAGATGCAGCCTTAAAAATCGGTGCAATTGATGCGGTGGTTGATGGTGACAGTCTGTTTGAAGCGACCGAGCGCATGTTGATTGAAGCAATAGAAGGCAAGTTGGACTGGAAAGGCCGCCGTGCTGAAAAAACAGGCCCTTTGCAGCTTAACAAGATTGAAGCGACCATGTCATTCATGACTTCAAAAGCCTATATCGCTGGACAGGCGGGCCCGCATTACCCTGCGCCGGTCAAAGCAGTTGAAGCGATAGAAAAAGGTGCTGGCTTGCCGTTGGCGGAAGCGATTAAGTTTGAACATGAAGCCTTTGTTGACGTTGCACAAACCCCACAGGCGTCATCGTTAATCCAGTTATTCCTTAATGATCAGGTATTAAAGAAAAAAGCCAAACAAGCCTCTAAAGCGAAGAATGTTGATGTGAAAGCAGCAACAGTTTTAGGTGCCGGCATTATGGGCGGAGGCATTGCCTACCAGTCAGCCTCAAGAGGCGTACCGGCAATCATGAAAGACATTCGCCAGGAAGCGCTTGAGCAGGGGATGAATGAAGCTATCAAGCTATTCGGAAAAGGTGTTAAATACGGCAAAATCAGCACCGAAAAAATGGCCCAGGGCATTGCCAGTATCAAACCAACCTTAAGTTACGACGAAATAAAACACACCAATATCGTCGTCGAGGCAGTGGTGGAAAATCCAAAGATTAAAGAAGCGGTATTGAAAGAAGTAGAAGAGATAATGCCGGAGGATGCCATCATTTGCTCCAACACTTCAACCATCTCCATCGACCGTTTGGCGGCTGCATTAAAACGCCCTGAAAAATTCTGCGGTATGCACTTCTTCAATCCGGTGCACAAGATGCCATTAGTTGAAGTGATTCGAGGGAAAGATACTTCCGAAGAAACTATTGCCAGTGTTGTGGCTTATGCCAGCGCCATGGGCAAGTCGCCAGTAGTCGTTAACGACTGTCCGGGCTTCTTCGTCAATCGTGTTTTATTCCCTTACTTTGGTGGTTTCACTAAGTTGTTGCGTGATGGTGCTGACTTCCAACAAGTGGATAAAATCATGAGCAAAAAATTCGGCTGGCCAATGGGACCTGCTTATTTGCTTGATGTCGTAGGCATGGATACAGGCAAACATGCTGCCGAAGTGATGGCAGAAGGTTTCCCTGATCGCATGAGCAAAGAAGAAAAAGATGCCATTGACGTGATGTTTGAACATGAGCGCTATGGCCAGAAAAACGGCAAAGGTTTTTATATTTATGGAACAGACAAGCGCGGTAAACCAACCAAAGAAGCTGACCCCAAGGCTTATGAAATCCTCAAAGAAGTATGCGCTGATAGCAAAGATTTCAGTGACGAAGAGATCATTGCACGCAGCATGTTGCCGATGATTATCGAAACCATTCGCTGTCTGGAAGAAGGCATTATTGCCAGCCCGGCAGAGGGTGATATGGCGCTAATCTATGGATTAGGGTTCCCTCCATTCCGTGGCGGTGTCTTCAAATACGTAGATGACAACGGCATGCAAAACATTGTTGATCTAGCCAATAAGTATAAACATCTGGGTAAGGCTTACGAGCCGACCGAAGGTATGCTGGCGATGGCTAAAGACAACAAAACATTCTACAACGCGTAACCAGAGGGGAAAAAATGATGAATGAAGTAGTAATAGTTGATGCCATTCGCACCCCAATGGGGCGTTCGAAAGGTGGTATGTTCAGAAACACTCGCGCTGAGGAATTATCCGCACGTTTGATTCAAGGCTTATTGGATCGCAACCAAGCAGTGGATCCTGCAGAAGTGGAAGATGTGATCTGGGGTTGTGTGCAACAGACCCTGGAGCAGGGTTTTAACATCGCACGTAACGCCATGCTGAAAACCAGCTTGCCGCACACAGTTGCTGCACAGACCATTAACCGCTTGTGCGGTTCATCAATGCAGGCATTGCATACAGCCGCCCGCTCAATCATGGTCGGTGATGGCGACGTCTTTATTATTGGTGGTGTCGAGCACATGGGTCATGTACCGATGAATCATGGCATTGATTTTGATCCGGAACTGGCCAAGTACACAGCAAAAGCATCAGGCATGATGGGACTGACTGCTGAAATGCTGGCGATTATGCATAAAGTATCTCGCCAGGAGCAGGATGAGTTTGGTTACCGCTCACACCAATTAGCGCATAAAGCCACCATCGAAGGGCGTTTCAAAAAAGAAATCCTGGCAATGGAAGCGCATGATGAAACGGGTGGTTTACGTTTATACGATTTTGATGAAGTGATTCGTCCTGAATCGACCATAGAGGATATGGCAAAGTTACGCCCAGTGTTTAATCCAAAAGACGGAACAGTAACTGCAGCAACCTCATCAGCAATTTCCGATGGCGCAGCAGCCATGTTAGTCATGTCGCGTAAAAAAGCAGATGCACTAGGCTTAAAGCCGATTGCAAAAATCGTTTCCATGGGTGTTGCTGGTTGTGACCCATCTATAATGGGATTTGGCCCAGTTCCAGCAGTCAATAAAGCACTAAAGCGTGCCGGTATGAAGTTGTCAGATATTGACCTGTTCGAATTAAACGAGGCTTTCGCCGCACAGTCTATCGCGGTACTGGATGGATTGGGCATGCGCGACAACTGGCTGGATAAAGTTAACCTAAATGGTGGCGCTATTGCACTTGGCCACCCGCTGGGTTGTTCCGGTGCCAGAATCTCAACCACCTTGCTTCGCTTGATGGAAGATAAAGATAAAGAGTTAGGTATATCAACCATGTGTATTGGATTAGGGCAGGGTATTGCTACTGTATTCCAGAGGTTGAATTAAGCTTTAACTTTAAAACAGAAAAAGGCTCCATCAGGAGCCTTTTTTTATTGGGAAAGTAAAAAAGTAGTATCGGGTTAGTAACAAAAAGACCTGGTAGGCTGGCGATGAGCGAAGCGAATCCCAGCAAGGTTTTGTATTAATCGTTTAGGTGCTGGGATTCGCTTTGCTCATCACCAGCCTACGACACAGAATAAAAACATACTAGGGTTTATTTTTGAGTTTTTGATCGGACGAGCTTTGATTGCGTTGGCTATCAAAGAATATGCTACCGGTTATTCCGGCGAGGCCGAAAAGGAATATAAGTAGTGATACTAATATCACTATGATCCATTCGAATAGTGTCATAAGGCACCTCCTGTGCTTTTCTTTCATCTTGGCGAATAAAAGAAAAGTTAGCAACTAAAAGAATGTAAAAGTTTAATTGTAGTTTATACTGAAACGAGTGAATCAAAGGTGAATAGTGGAGGGAGAAATGTGATGCAATCGAACTGTCAGAAGATAACAAATGTGATTGTGGTCAAAAACGTGGAAAAAGGAATCAAGTTTTGGGAAAAGCTGGGTTTTGAAGCAGTGACAACTGTGCCGCAGGGTGATGACATTGGTTTTGTCATTTTGAGCAATGGAAAAACTGAAATCATGTATCAAACTACGGCTAGTATTGAAGAAGATATCAATCAAAAACTGCCCGAATCAAAAACCTTTTTATTTGTTGAGGTTGATGATCTTAAGCTGATTCAAAGAAACTTGGTAGGGGAGAAAATTCTCATTGAAGAGCGGGAAACTTTTTACGGTGCAACCGAAACTATTTGTACTGACCCTTATGATAATTGGGTTTGCTTCGCACAGTTTAAGGAAGGCAAACCAGAGTAGAACTTTTTAATCAGCAAAAAGTGATTTCAACATCGAAATGTTATCAGTAGCGAGCTGCTCCTGTTCTTCTTCGGTTAGCGGCTTGCGCTTTGCATCCCAGTCGAGGTCATCCTGAGGGAGCTCCTCAAGAAAACGACTGGGTTCGCAGGCCATTACTTCACCATACTTTGAACGTTTTTTGCAAAGGGTAAAAGTCAGAGTTTTCTGTGCTCGGGTAATGCCAACATAAGCGAGGCGTCTTTCTTCTTCGATATCATCGTTTTCAATGCTGGACTTGTGAGGGAGAAACTCTTCTTCCATACCTACCAGATAAACATGCGGGAATTCAAGACCCTTGGCTGCGTGTAAAGTCATCAGCTGTACTTCGTTGGATTCCTCTTCTTCTTTTTCATTGCGATCCAGCATATCGCGTAACATCAGATTAGCTACGGCTGCGGCGAAAGGATTTGGATCCTGCTCATTGTCATCAATACCTTTCTCTACCCAACCTAGTAATTCTTGAATATTATTCCAACGGTATTCAGCTGCCTTAGGTGTGCTGGAGGTTTCGTGTAGCCAGGAGTGATAACCGATACGTGCTACCAGATCATGAATAACGCCCACGCTATCACCTCGCTCGGCATTATCCGCAGCGCGAGAAATTAAATCAGAGAAACGACGGACATTTTCCAGGCCCTTACCTTGCAAGTGCTGCTCCAGACCGATTTCCTGGGTGGCGGCAAACAAACTGATATGTCGCATATTGGCGTAGGAGCCCAACTGTTCCAATGTTGTTGGGCCAATACCGCGACGGGGTGTATTGGCAATGCGCAAAAAGGCATTATCGTCATCTGGATTAGTCAGCAAACGCAGGTAAGCCATAATGTCTTTAATCTCTGCGCGAGAGAAGAAGGATGTGCTTCCGGAAATTTTATAGGGAACATTATTGGCAATTAAAGTACGTTCAAAAATTTTTGCCTGATGATTGCCACGATACAAAATGGCAAAGTCTGAATAGCGACCATTTTTTGTGCGCACCTTGCGGCTGATAATCTCAGTGACTACTTTTTCCGCTTCAGCATCTTCATTGGGACAGGTGACGACTTTCAGTGGATCCCCATAAGGTTTGTCTGACCACAACTTCTTTTCAAAGGCATGGGGATTATTTTCGATCAGAACGTTGGCTGCTTTAAGAATGCGGCCGTAAGAACGGTAATTCTGTTCGAGCTTAATAACTTGTAAATTAGGATAATCTCTGGCTAATTGATCAAGATTTTCAGGCCGAGCACCGCGCCATGAATAGATAGACTGATCATCATCACCGACCACTGTAAAATTGCCAAACTGACCGACCAGATGTTTGATTAATTCATACTGGCTGGTATTGGTATCCTGATATTCATCGACCAGCAAATAGCGAATTTTGTTTTGCCATTTTTCACGAACTTCCGGATCATCGCGCAACAATAAAGTTGGAATCAGGATCAGGTCATCGAAATCAACCGCATTGTAAGCTTTCATGCTGCGTGCATATTTTTCGTAGACCTTGGAGAAAATAAGCTGCTCCTGATCTTTGGCATGATTGATTGCATGCTCAGGAAGAATCAGATCATTTTTCCAGGCCGAAATTTGTTGTTGCAGACGAAACAGCAATTGCTTGTCGCTTTCAGCTACCTTGAACCCCAGATCTTTAATCAGCGCCAGACTGTCCTGATCATCGAAAATAGTAAAGTTGGACTTCATGCCGAGCTTTTTATATTCGCGACGAATAAAGTTAAGGCCAAAGTTATGGAAGGTCGAAACCGTCAGGCCCTGAGTAGCGTTTGCACCGGCCAGTTTACTGACTCGCTGTTTCATTTCGCGAGCAGCTTTGTTGGTAAAGGTTACGGCAATAATATTGCGGGCGGGTATTGCTTTTTCTTTGATTAGATAGACCATCTTGCGCGTAATCACACTTGTTTTACCACTGCCAGCACCGGCCAATACCAGGAGCGGACCTTGAGTGGCTAAGAGTGCTTCACGTTGTTTTTCGTTGAGTTGTGGTAGTGACAAAAGGCTGCAAGAGGATTAATCAAAACTGGCGGCAAGTTTAGCAATTTGCCGCCAGCAAAGACAATGGAAAATCAAGAAATGGGCTGGACACTCAATATCAGTTGTTGTCTTTTTGTACAAACAAGGGCATTTTCAGATACTTACGTCCGTTGGTCTCATCCTGCGGTAACTCAGCAGCGCGAATATTTAATTGAACCGACGGATAAATCAAACGGGGGACATCCAGAGTCGAGTCTCGCTTGGTGCGGATTGCGACAAATTCGTCTTTATTGTTATGCGCCTGCTGCAAATGGACATTTTGCTTCATATCGACCACAGTGATGCCTGTTTCCGGTTCACGGCCATCGGGATAGTCATGACACAACCACAATTTATAGTCATCCGGGAAGGAAACGAGGAATTGCAGGCTGTCGAACAGTTTTTCGGCATCACCGCCGGGGAAGTCACAGCGCGCGGTGCCTGTGTCGGGGTGGAAGAAGGTATCGCCAATAAACAGATTGCCTTCAATCAGGTAACTCATGCTGTCGTTGGTGTGGCCGGGGGTTGGGTAAGCGGTAAATTCGTAAAAGCCGAAAGGAAGCTTTTCACCCTTGGCCATCAGGCGGTCAAACTGGCTGCCATCAATTGGCATATCAATATTGAAAAACTCGCTGAAATGGCTTTGCACCTCTTTTATACCTTCGCCGATAACAATTTTGCCGCCAAGCTGCTGTTTTATATGTTGGGCCGCAGAAATGTGATCTGCGTGGGCATGAGTTTCGAGTATCCATTGTAAGCTGAGGGAGTTTTGTTTAATGTAATCAATAAGTTGGTTGGCGGACTGATAGCTAACTTTGCCTGAGCTGAGGTCGTAGTCCATGACCGGGTCAATAATAGTGGCTATTTTTTGATCAGGATCAATAAGGATATAACTCCAGGTGCCAGTATCATCGTGATAGAAGGATTTAATTTCGATAGACATGCTATATTGAATCAATAAATTTGCTAGTTAGGATAGTTTATTGCTTGAATATTAGCAAACACTAATCTACAATATATTAGCTATCTCTAATGAATGCCTAATAAAGAGCTTAATGGAAGGTCCTATGAAACAGTCTCTGCTTAAATTCTCGATGACGAAGCCCAAGTGGGTTTTCATCATGACATTGCTACTGACAGCAATTACCGGAGCCATGATCCCGAACATCGTGGTGGATACGGATCCGGAGAATATGCTGGCTGAAGATCAGGCGTCGCGTGTCTATCACAATGACGTTAAAGATCGCTTTGACCTGTATGACATCATTGTGGTTGGTGCAGTCAACCATGGCGAGCAGGGGATTTTTAACCCACAGTCACTACAGGCTATTAAACAGCTGACCGATGGTATTGCAGAGATTGAAGGAGTGGTAGCGCCGGATATGATGGCCCTATCAACCGTGGACAATATCAGTCAGGAAGGCCCGGGCACCATTCGCTTTGAATGGTTGATGAAAGAGGCTCCAGAGACTCAGCAGCGGGCTGACTGGATTAATCAGCAGGTGGAACGCCTACCATTATTACAGGATACCCTGGCCTCGGGCGATGATAAGGCAACGGCGATATATGTGCCTATTCTGGATAAAGATGAAAGCTATCGTATTTCAGAGGAAATCAGAGGCTTAATTAGCCAATTGGATTCAGAGGATGAATACCACATTACCGGTTTACCGGTAGCCGAAGATACTTT
This sequence comes from Kangiella sp., assembly GCF_014762745.1. GTDB lineage: Bacteria > Pseudomonadota > Gammaproteobacteria > Enterobacterales > Kangiellaceae > Kangiella. Next base: position 35,493 of record NZ_JABURJ010000112.1, on the reverse strand, counting down.
TGGTTATCAGATGTTTGTGCAGATGGGAATTTCAGCACCGCTGGCAGCTTTAGTCATTTTCATCCTGATGTGGGTATTCTTTCGTAACTATAAATTTATTGCGGCGCCTATGATTATCGCCATGGCGACGGTGATTATCACCATGGGGTTGCTGATTGGCATGGGCTTTACCGTACACATCATGAGCTCGATGATTCCGATCTTCCTGATGCCAATTGCGGTGGTGGATTCCATCCACATCATGTCAGAATTTGCCGATAGCTATAAGCCGGGGCGTGATCGCAAAGAGGTGATTAAAGAAGTCATTGGTCATCTATTCACACCCATGTTGTACACCAGTGTGACTTCGGCGGTGGGTTTCTTCTCGTTATTACTAACGCCAATTCCACCGGTACAGATTTTCGGTGCCTATGTTGGTTTTGGTATTTTGTTGGCATTCCTGCTAACCATCATCTTTATTCCAGCCTATCTTGTTGCATTAAAGCCAAAAGCGCTGGCGTCATTGCAGACAGAAGCGAAAAAAGAAGATGCATTGCAGAAAGTGCTGCACAAGATTGGCAAAGGCAGCCTGGCAGCCAGCAAGCTGGTGACAGTATTCTTCGTTGCGGTGGTGGCGTTAAGTGTCTGGGGTATTACGCAGATTCAGATTAATGATAACCCTGTGCGCTGGTTTAAGGCGGATCATGAAATTCGGGTGGCGGATAAGGTGCTCAATGAGCACTTTGCCGGAACCTACGATGCTTACCTGATTTTAGAAGCAGATGATGCAGTGGCTAAAGACGAGTGGATGAGTGCGGTCAGTGTGATCGAAGACGATACATTACGTAGCGAAATCGAGGGCGTCATGCAAAACGAAAATGCACTGGCAACACAACTGAATCAGGTCATTATCCTGTTGGAAGATAAGTTGTTTGATGCAACCGATGAGCAGGCTGAGATTTTGGAAAACTTGATCATGCAGACTGATAAAGCGCGGATCAAAGTTGCCTATTTCCAGCAGCCAGAAATTCTGCATGAAATAGAGGAATTACAACAGGCGTTGGCGGACAGTGGTTATGTCGGTAAAAGTAATTCGTTAGCTGATGTGGTTAAAACGGTGACCCGTGAATTAAAAACCGGTCAGCCAAAAGATTTTGTTATTCCAGATAGTCAGAATGGTGTAGCACAGGCGTTGTTGCAATATCAGTCATCGCATAGACCGCAGGATCTGTGGCATATGGTGACTAAGGAGTATGACTCAACAGCGGTCTGGCTACAGTTAACCAGTGGTGATAACCAGGATATGACGAAGGTGGTGGAGTTTGTTGAACAGTACTTTGCGGAAAATCCATTACCGGATGGTGTTAAGGCACAATGGGCCGGTAAGAGTTATCTTAACATGGTCTGGCAGGATGAAATGGTCAAAGGCATGTTGGACAGTTTGATGAGCGCCTTTGTGGTAGTGCTATTGATGATGATCATTTTATTCCGCAGCATTCTGTTTGGATTGCTGGCTATGTTGCCATTAAGTATCACCATTCTGTTTATTTACGGACTGATTGGCTGGGTGGGCAAAGACTATGACATGCCGATTGCAGTCTTATCGTCCTTGACGCTCGGTTTGTCGATTGACTTTGCAATCCATTTCTTGGAGCGCTCTCGAGAGATCTTCAAGCAGACAGGAGGCTTTAAACAAACCATGGTCAAAATGTTTGAAGAACCGGCATCAGCAATCAGTCGTAATGCGATTGTGATTGCAATTGGTTTTACACCATTACTGTTCGCGCCATTAGTGCCCTACATAACAGTAGGTTTCTTCCTGGCAACCATTATGGCTGCGTCAGCAGTGGTAACACTGGTCTTATTACCGGTGGCGTTAAAAGCTACACGCAAGTGGGCATTTAAATCATAAGGAGGCTTTACATGAAAAGCTTACACAAAAGTTTGAAGCAAAAAGTTTTAGCATTATTGGTAACTGGTCTCGCCCTGCCAATGATGGCCGCCAGCCTACAGGTAGCGGAAAGCGACAGCGAATTAAGCGTTGAAGAAATTATTAGTAAGGCAAATAAAGTGTCCTACTATGCAGGAGATGATGGCCGTAGTGATGCGCGTATGATGATTGTCGATAAAGATGGTAATCGTCAGTTAAGACAGTTTGTTATTCTGCGAAAAGATATCGAAGATGAAGGCGATCAGAATTTTCTGGTGGTGTTCAGTCGTCCATCCGATGTGCGTGGCACTGTTTTTCTAGTGAATAAGCATGTGGATCGTGATGATGATCGCTGGTTGTATCTGCCTGGCCTGGATTTGGAAAAACGGATCTCGGCAGGTGATAAACGTACCAGCTTTGTAGGATCGGATTTCTTTTATGAGGATGTATCGGGACGTAACCCTGCGCTCGATAGTCATGAGCTAATGGAAGTAACGGATACTGCCTACATTGTCAAAAACACACCGAAGGATAAAGCGAATGTTGAGTTTGCCTATTACATTGCGAATATCAACAAGGAAACTTTTTTGCCGATGACGGTGGAATACTTTAACGATAAAGGTGAAGTCTATCGTCGGATGGACGTTGCTGAAGTTGAAGAAGTGCAGGGTATTCCAACGGTGATGAAATCGAAGATTTCGAATCTGGAAAGTGGCAGTGTTACCTACATGGAATTCCGTCGTCCGGTATATAACATTGGTGTACCTGAAGATGTATTTACTTCACGTTCATTGAGAAATCCGCCAAGCGAATGGTTGGAAGCCGGTCAAGACTAGCAGGCAAAGGAAAAATGATGCGAGTAAAAACACGGATATTCAAATGGTTGATCCTGGGTGGTTTGATAACCACCTATGGACTGCCCGTAAGCATGGCCGCTGAAGAAAATGAATGGGGCGATGTGTGGGAAGAGGAATGGGATGAAGAAGAGTCTTCCAATTGGTCCTGGGCGGGGTTTGTTGAAGCAGGTTACGGCCGTCGGTTGCAAACCGATCCGTTATTTGATGATAAAGAAACCCTGAATGAAATACGCGGACATCTGGAAGCTGATTACAACGGTGAAGATGTAGATTTCAGTTTTCGAGGTGATACCTGGTATGACGGTGTGACCGATGATATGGAGTTGGATATTCGGGAATTAGCCTGGAGCTTTTCTGCGTTCGGAAATACAGATTTTAAAGTTGGTCGTCAAATCAGCACCTGGGGAACCGGAGATTTGGTTTTCCTGAATGATCTGTTTCCAAAAGATTGGCAGTCATTTTTTTCAGGACGCGAAGACACTTACTTGAAAGCGCCGGCAAACTCGGTACGAATCACCAGTTATTTTGATGCACTGAATGTGGATCTGGTTTGGACACCTGTGTTTGAAGAAGATCGTTACATTAATGGCGAGCGATTTTCATTATTTAACCCCATCGTAGGTGACAATATTGGTGGCTTTGATGTGATTAATCCGGTAGAGCCTGATGAAAACTTTGGTAACAGCGAAATAGCGTTGCGTTTATACAAAAATGTGGAAGGCACCGAGTACGCTTTATATGGTTATCGAGGATTCGATAAGCAGCCGGTTGGTATCACCAACAATTTTCGACCAACCTTTCATCGTAAAGATATTTTTGGTGCCAGTGTTCGAGGAAGTATTGAAAGTGGACTTTATAATTTTGAGGTGGCTTACCACGATGCAGCTGAAGATTCTGATGGCACCGATCCCTTTGTTAAAAATTCGCAATGGCGATTCTTAGCTGGTTATGAATCGGAAGTGGCGACGCGATTAACGCTTGGACTTCAGTATTATCTGGAGTGGACACAGGATTATGATGAACTGATTGCGAATTCACCATTCCCGCAATATGAGGGAGAGGAAAAGCGTCATCTGGTGACAACGAGAGTCACCTATCGTACGCCTAAAGATAAGTTTGTCTGGTCACTGTTTGCATTCTATTCGCCGAGTGATGATGACAGTTATTTACGCCCCAGCATGAATTACCGTTTCAGTGATGAATGGTTGTTTACGGTTGGTGCAAACCTATTCAATGGTCAAGAAGCACACAGCTTCTTTGGCCAGTTTGAAGATGCAAGTAACGCCTATGTGCGTGTGAGATATCAATTTTAGGAGGCAATCCTATGGCAGAGAAAAAAATGACCGCCGAAAGAGTACTGATGGCTTTCGCCGGTTTTATGGTTTTATTATCAGTAGTGCTAACCTGGTATGTTCATCCTTATTGGTTGTGGCTAACGGTTTTTGTCGGCGCGAATTTATTCCAGTCAGCATTCACAGGATTCTGCCCGGCCATGATGGTGATAAAGAAGTTGGGTTTTAAAACTGAAAGACAGACTGCAACAGGATCTTAGTAGTTAGAGTTTATGTAGGGACAACTCATGAGTTGTCCCTATGTTTTTTAATATGGTCTGAAATATGGATATTAAGGCTTAACAATTTTGCCGCCGCTTTCGACCCACTGCTTAATTCCACCAGCAACCGAAAACACATTCTTAAAACCAATTTGCTCAAGAGCATGTGCACAACATGCGGAACGGCCACCTGTTGCACAATAGATATATACAGGTTTATTAAGAACTTCTTCTTCAGACAGGCCTTCAACTTCGGGGTGGCTGAATAATTTAAATTCAAGAACGCCTCGAGGAATCGGCAAAGCACCTTCAATAATTCCATCAGCATGTTCAGCTGGTTCGCGAACGTCAATCACCAAAGCATCTGAGCAATCGGTGCACTTAAAATCTTCAATGGAAATTTCTTTAATATTTTGCTTAATCGTACCAATGTAATTTTGTAAACAAGGTTGCATTAACAAGTCTCCTGACAATAGATTTCATGCAGTAGGTGAATGATGCGAGCGACTTCTGTCGATGCCAAGGAATAATAGATGGTTTGTGAATGACGACGGGTGTTCACCAGATCACTTTTACGCAACAAGGCCAAGTGTTGTGATAACGCAGATTGACTTAGTTGGGGAAGCATTTCATTTAACTCACCAACAGATAATTCTTTCTCAAGTAAAATACAGAGAATCATCAATCGCTGTTCGTTGGAAATATTTTTTAGAAGCTTTGCAGCTTCGGCAGAGTGCTGTTGCATCTCATCAGTAAATGCCATAGTGCTAGAGTTAGGTCGTTCATTCATTATCAAATTCTGCCTTAATCTATAACAATGCGCAATTCGCACTTTCTATAAAGGTGAAAAGTCGCGCAATGATTTTAATGCTGGCTGGGAAAAACTTGGGATAAAGTCGCCAGTAGCTGGATTAAAATCATAATCTTGCGACCAGGCTTCTGCATTTTCAATCACTTGCCTGAGTGCATCGACAATAAAGTGGGCCTCTTCATCATGATTAGTTGGATGTAACGAAACTCGAACCCAACCTGGCTTATCAGTCAGATCACCCTGGTCAATTTTATTAGTGATTTCATGGCTTTGTAATTGATCGACGCCTAGCAATAAATGGCCATAAGTGCCGGCGCAGGAGCAACCACCACGAGTTTGAATACCGAACTTATCGTTCAATAAGCGAACAATAAGGTTGTGATGAATGCCAAGAACATAAAAAGATATAATACAAAGTCGCTCCTTCTGTTCACCTTCTAAAATCCGAACGTCAGGAATGGAAGAGAAACCCTCTAGTAAGATGTTGGCGAGATGGGCTTCACGTTGCTGAATTTTATCAACACCCATGGCGTCTTTAAGTTTAAAGGCCAACGCCGCTTTGATGGTTTGTAGGAAACCGGGCGTTCCGCCATCTTCGCGTGCTTCGATATTATCGAAAAAACGATGCTCACCCCAGGGGTTAGTCCAGGACACAGTACCGCCGCCTGGCTGATCCGGCACTTTGCAATCATAGAGTTTTTTATCAAAAATCAGAATACCGCTACTGCCGGGGCCGCCTAGAAACTTGTGCGGTGAGATAAAAATAGCATCCAGCTTGTGTTCCGGATCGGCAGGGTGCATATCAATATCGACATAAGGTGCGGAAGCAGCAAAATCCACAAAGCACAGACCATTATGCTGATGCATGATTTTCGCCATTTCATGGTAGGGCGTCTTAATCCCGGTAACATTACTACAGGCCGTAAAAGAACCAATCTTAACCAATCGATCCTGATACTTTTCAAGCAGTTCGCGCATGTGACCCAAGTCAGGGCGACCACGCGAATCAGAGCGAATAATCTCTAAAGTCACTTCGCACTCATGCCAGGTGGTCTGGTTGGAATGGTGCTCCATGTGAGTCACCAGCACCAATGGCTTTTCATGTTCCTGAATATCTAACCGGTCTCGCCACTTTTCAGGAACGCGCAAACCCAACATGCGCTGGAACTTGTTAATCACCAGTGTCATACCTGAACCTGCAGCAATTAACACATCATTCTCATCAGCGTTAACATGACGCTTAATAATTTGCTGCGCATCATGATAGGCATTGGTCATGGTGGTGCCGGTGAGCGTCGTTTCAGTATGAGTGTTGGCTACATAAGGCCCTAAGGTATTGATAATAAAGTCTTCAATTGGACGATACAGACGACCACTGGCAGTCCAGTCGGCGTATAAAATGGAATCGCCATTTGGCGCAGTATCATAACGGTGGTTCTCGCCAATAATTCCCTGACGGAAAGGCGCAAAATGTTCGGTTAGGCTCATTATAGGAGTAATTGTCTGAAAAAATATGCAAAGAAACTAATATAGACAGGGAGTTACATATAAGCAAGTAACGACTCGACATAAAGCGACTGGCTAGACCAATCTAGCCAGTGCTTTACGAGGGGTGCCGCAAGTGAATCTAATTAGGAGTCCTGATTAAGTATAGACTCATGCACTTCAAGTGCATCATAGCTATTGTCTGAATTGGGACGGACGCCCTTACCCATGCGAATGGCAAGAATACTTTCGACCATGCTTTGATTAGAATCTAACTGAGTGCCAAAACTGGTTTGATGAACCGGGTAGCTGCGAGTTTTACAGCCAATCAGGCCGCAATCTCGAGTTACTACCATAGTCTGGCTGTGAGTGATACTGGGATCTGCCTTTTCACGGGTATGGGTTAAGGTTTGCTGGTCATTGATTACAAACCAGTCATAACCTTTTTCCAGAGTCAGTTGTGCGGCGCGACGCATGGCATAGTCCATCGCCTGCTGACTGTCATCACCACGCATTTTAAAGTGCACGCGATAACTGTTGCCATCCAGCTGTGTGTGACTGTAACCAAAGCCATTGCCAGTGGAAGGACTATAGACAGGCCTTGAAGTACAGGCCGTCAGAAATAGTGTGATGGTTAGTAGCGAAATTAAGTGTTTCATACATAACCTCCGAAAAAAGTAAATGAATTATTGAGCCCAACCTGAGCGAATGGCTTTTTGTTCCTGCTCAGTGTTAAGGAATGTACCGACTGCCATAGTATCAACCAGCTTGTTGATAGCAGAGTCACTACTGGCTGTTTGATAACTGCCGGCTTCAATGGGTTTGTCGTATATGGTTGCGGCCAGTTGCCACCCGTCAGAATTGCGGCAGGCAATACTGTGTTGGCTGTTATTGGGCGTGTTTAACACGAACTGGCGACAAAACTGTTCGTTGGCATTTGAAAAGGAAACACGAGGTAATAAGGTATAACCTTCGGCAAGCGTAATTGGCTTACCACTGATATTGTTATCAAGGCTGGCTGCAATAGTTGACCAGTAGTCTGAATCCTGAACATCATTGATGCGCGACATCAATCCAATAGTCAGGCCAATAATCAAAGCAGCAGCGGTGGCTAAAGGCGCATGATTATTCAGGCCGGACATAATACGCTGCCAGGCTGACAAAGGAGTGACACTTGCAGCAGGCGTCGGCTGCTGGCTATCAATCGAATCCAGAAGCTGAAGCACTGAATCAGGTAGAGGTTTTTCATCAATGGCATGATATGTGGATGACACAATCGCATCGACACTTGCTAGCTGTGCTATCCGGTTCGTCAGAATATCATCAACAGCTAATTGATCACGAATAGCCTCCATCTCAGATTCAGGCAATTCTGAATCAAGGAAAGCAGAAAGCTGTTCATCAGAAAAATGTATCATGCGATTATCCTCATATCGTGATCGTTGAACCATTTGGCCATCGCCTTGCGTGCTCGTGACAATCGGCTCATAACTGTTCCAACTGGAATGTTGAGCAGATCGGCAACTTCTTGGTAACTTAAATCTTCAACAGCAATCAGCGTCAATATGGATTTCTGATCCTCCGGCAGTTGTTGAAGTGCTCTTTGGACCTGTTGTACAGTTAGCTGATTGGTCATAACCTTGTCTCCATCAACAATATCCAGCTGTTGCAGCTCAGGTTTCTGGGTTGCTTCCTGACGAACTTTTTGTGAGCGGTATTCATCAATCCAAAGGTTACGACATACCCGAAAAGCCCATTTAGTCAGATCAACATCACGCGGCAAGTCTTTGGTTAAAAGGCGCTCTAAGGTTGACTGCAATAAATCATCAGCGTCATGTTGATTACCTGTCAAGGAATAGGCAAAACGCCTAATCATTGGGATAATAGGTTCCAGCTTTTGCCTCATGAGTATGCTCCGAATAATAACTCTTTGATTTCAGTGAACAAAAAAATAGCACCAGAATCAATGAGGGTTTTTACCTATTAAAAACTAATAAGTGGCTCATTTACTATGAAGACGGATTAAAAGCATGAATTATTCCATCAAAGTGGGAATTTTTTGCACTCTTCAAACGTCAATTCTATAGAGATTGTATACAATGAAGAAACTATTGGTGACCCTTGCATGAATTATATGAAGTTAGCTGTCCTATTGGTCCTGCTTGGCTGTATAGCAGCACAGGCTGCCGATCAGAGAATTAATAAAGCTATCCGCAATATTGAGGATAGAATTCCTGATATGCGTAATATTCCAATAGATTCTATTGATATCAAGCAACCTCCGATTGAGATGCAAATGCCGGAGCAAGCTCTGGAAGATGTTCAGCAGCGATTAAAAGAACTGGATGTCGCTGCTTTGAAAACACTTGACCCTCTGCAAAATTTGCCCAAAGAGCTACCAATAATGGACAAAGCTGGTCAGACAGTGCTGATTGAAAAAGAAGTAGAGGACGGCTGGCGCGCGGTGGCCAATCAATGGTTATTGATGTTGGATAATCAGGATATCGATCAACTGAATAAAGTAAATGCTGTCATCATAAAAAAAACCGAACTGCAAAGCCTGGATATGGCTCTAGTACAGTTCCGTGTGCCGAATGAGTTTGATTCACTTTCTGTACTGAAAAAACACTTACCTGCCGAATGGATAAAACAATTGGGAAGAAATCATATCTATGAGGCCAACAGTGATCCTGCTGGCGAACAATTGGTTGTACAAGAAGAAGGATTAAAGATACAAAAAGCGGTCTGTGGCAAGAGTGTCAAAGTAGGCTTGATTGATACTGGAGTAGAAGAGAGCCACCAGGCATTTAGTAAAGCTTCCATTCAAGCAAAAAATTTTATGAGTGAGGATATTAGCGTACCAACGGCGCACGGCACTGCGGTAGCAGGATTGCTGATTGGTCAGCATGATGAACTGGTTCCGTTACTGCCTAATGCGACGCTGTATGCGGCATCGGTTTTTTATCCAAGAAATGAATACTCACAGGGCGCAGCCCTGATTAATCTGGTGCAGGCGCTGGATTGGCTGGTGTTAAACAATGTTTCTGTAATCAATATGAGTTTAACTGGGCCGGAGAACCCAATATTGCAACAGGCAATTGAAAGAACCGGTGATAAAGGAACCATGATTGTTGCTGCCGTTGGCAATGAAGGTCCAGCATCACAACCGCTGTATCCAGCAGCGTATCCGGAAGTTATTGGCGCAACCGCTGTTGATAAAAAGCAGCAAATTTATCGCTGGGCAAACCAGGGCGATTATGTTGACTTTGCAGCACTTGGTGTATCGGTATTAACTGCGCGAGCGAGCAATCAGTTGGGCCGAGAAAGTGGCACATCAATTGCTGCGCCCGTGATCAGCTCTTTTGTTGCCTGTTATGCCAACGGATTATCAGAAAAAGAAAATGTAGTTACTGAGCTAAACAAGCAAGTAATAGATTTAGGAAGAGCCGGGAAAGATAAGGTTTTTGGCAATGGATTATTGCATCCATAAAGGGAACAAAGTTTGCTCGGCATCCCTGCTGAGCAATGGACTCTGGTAAACGAATAGCTAACTTAGAACTCAGCTCTCAGGATTAAGCTAATTTGCGTAGCATCATAATCTGCAGAGGGTAAGTTAGATTCTGAATAAGTTTGTTCCAGATGGGTTATCAAGGATAATGAGTCATTAAAGAACAGATCCCAGGTCAGGCTAAAGCTATTTCTGGTATCTTCACGACTTTCTTCAATATCAGGATAGATGCCCTGATAGTCACGCTGATAGTAACGCCAGTTAAGTTTTAACTGATTGCGTTTGCTGAGCCAATTAAACTCGTTGGAATAGGTCGCACGATAATTATCAGCATCATAACTGTAGTAATTAACTTGTGCTGTTTCTTCCTCGTTCTCCAGCCCGAAAGCTATAAAGCTCAAGCCTTGGTTGAAAAAATAGTAGGCGTCAAGCGCAATCACATCGGCATTGGCATCACGATCACTTAAAGTATTAAACGTTTTTTCAATATCAAGCAGCTCAGCGCGAACATAGAAGCTGTTAGCAAATAAGCGGCCAGCGTAGAAACCAGTGCGACTCATATCAAGAAAGCTATCACCAGCCAGTTTGGCATCGATAGAGTGATGATTTGTTCCTAAAGTAACTTCTGTGAAGTCATAAGAAACATCACCGTACAATCGTCCAATATCCAGGTCAAAGTCTGGATTATCTTGATAGGACTTACTCATATAATTGTAACCGGCTTTAATGTTGAAGTTGGAACCAGCCTGCCAGTCACCCTCAGCTTCAAGCTGTAAATGCCTTGCAATGTCGCTAGTAGCCTCATATTGGTCGATTTCTTCAACGGTAAGTTGCGAGTCGCTTTCCAGACCGGCTTCAACAGCGACAGTAAATTCGCCATCTGAGTTTTGAGCTGCAGACAGAGCCTGACTTACTGCCAAAGCACAAACAGGAATTAAGAAGTATTTCATACCATCTCCTATCACAGGAATAAGCTAAACATTAACTATATTCTAATCGAAAAAAAGGCCAGCCGAAGCTGGCCATAATCACTATTAACGACGACCTGGAATTCTATCTTTAATAGAATCGCGAATGTTGCCATCAATAGCATCTTCTACAGTTTCAGTCACCTGCTCTTTAATCGAAGTGCTAACCTGAGCATTAACCGACTGGTTTAATGCTGAGTTAACGGTAGCACTGACTGACTCAGAAACACTGCCTTCAACCTCGGCATTAACGTCGCTGCTTGATTCGGCACTTGCCTCAGTCGAAGAGTCAGAAGTTGCAATTTCAGCTTGAGTAGTTGAGTTAGCAGCAGCATCAATACCGATAGAAGCATTAGGGTTAGCGTTTTCCGCTACTTTTTGCGTGGCCTCAGCAGCTACAGATAAGCCATTCTGAGCAGAGTTACCCACTTCAGACTCGATTTCTTCTTCATCGTCGCTGGCTTGCTCGGTTTGAGTTTGCGCATTAGCGGTTGCATTACCGGCAGTTTCGATACCAATAGTGGCAGCAGAGTCAGCACGCTCGCCGACTTTTTGCGTCGCATCAGCAGCAACTTCAAGACCAGCCTGAGCTGAACCGTCTACCGTAGACTCAACTTCTTCTTCAGTTTCAGATACTTTGGTTTGAGCATCAGCAATAGCATCTGAAGCAGTTTCAAGACCTGCTTCAGCAGCTGCGTCAGCTTCCTCGGTCGCGCTTTGCGTTGCTTCAGCCGCAACCTCAAGCCCCGCTTTTGCTTCTGCATCAGCTTCGGCATCAAGGTTTTGCGCCATCGCAAGACTCGAAGCAAAAGTTAAAGTCGCAAGCAATAATGTAGATTGTGTAAATTTAGACATAATCATCACCTCTTGTTTTATATGCATGTCATTAAGGTGACGTATCAGGGCAAGGTATTATTCTTAACAGATAGGGATAAAGTGAAAAAGATCACATTAAGGCAATCCGCTCTTATAGGATGGGTTAGCATTTATGCGTAACCCATCAAATTATTAATTGGTAACAAATGGGTTACGGCAACTGCGCCAGATACCGCTCCATCTTCCGATAATTCAATGTCTCGCTAATATGATGCGGCTGAATCAACTCTTCACCCGACAAATCCGCTATGGTTCGCGAAACCTTAATAATCCGATGATAGGAACGTGCCGAAAGATTCAATTGCTCCAGAGCTTTATTTAAAAGCATCTTCGCTGAATCCGATAGGCGGCAATGGTCATCAATTTCCCCAGCCTGCAACTGACCATTCAGCTTACCCTGTCTTTTATATTGAGCCTCCTGACATTTCATCACGCGCTCACGTAAATATGCGCTAGTTTCCTGCGGCTTAGCTTCTTTAGGTTTGCCATTGGTCAATTCCTGCTGACTTAACAAGGGCACTTCAACCTGCATATCAATGCGATCCAAAAGCGGCCCAGAAATCTTGCCCAAGTAGCGACGAATGACATCCGGCGAACAGCGACAGGCGCCTTTCGGATTACCATAATGACCACAAGGGCACGGATTGGTCGCGGCAAGAAACATGAAGTTGGCTGGGTACTCCGCCTGATGAGCCGCACGTGAAATCGTAACCTTGCCGCTCTCCAGTGGCTCGCGCAGATTGTCCAACACCTGACGCGAAAACTCGGTCAGCTCATCAAGAAATAAAACACCATTGTGCGACAAGGAAATTTCCCCGGGCTTGGGATGACTGCCGCCACCAATCAAAGCAGGTGCGGAACAGGAATGATGGGGCGCACGATACTTTCGCACAAAAAACTGACTCGCATCAAAACCAAAATGACTGACCGAATAAATCGAAGCCGACTCTTTCGCTTCCTGCTCGGTCATGGGCGACAGAATGGTTTGCATGCGTGAAGCAAGCATACTTTTACCCGTACCGGGAGGACCGATAAATAACAGGTGATGTTTACCCGCTGCCGCAATCGTCAAGGCACGTTTGGCCGACTCCTGGGCAATCACATCCGACATATCCATATCAAAGTCGTAATCATTAACCACTGCGTCATTGATGCATTCGGGTAAAGGTGTGTTACGCATCAACGACTGGCAGACATCCAATAAATGCTTGGCGTGAACCGCCTGCACCGATGGCACCAAACCCGCCTCCGAAGAATTAGCTTCCGGCACAACCAAGGTACGTTGATCTTCAGTGCAAGCCAGCGCCACCGGCAAGACACCCTTAACCGGACGGAGCTCACCAGTCAAAGCCAGCTCGCCAATGAATTCATAATTGGATAAATAATCAGACGGCAACTGCCCAGAAGCCGCCAAAATGCCCAAGGCAATCGGCAAATCAAAACGACCGCCTTCCTTGGGTAAGTCCGCAGGGGCTAGATTGATCGTGATACGTCGCGCCGGAAATTCAAAGTTCGAATTAATAATCGCACTACGCACCCGATCCTTACTCTCCTTAACCGCAGCCTCCGGCAAACCGACAATATTCAAACTCGGCAAACCGTGCGACAAATGTACCTCAACCGTCACCAACGGCGCCTCAATCCCAACCCCAGCGCGGGAATAAACAATAGCGAGAGACATAAATATCCTTATTAAATTATAAATGATCCAATGGGCTTTTAACTGCATTAGCCCCCTTATTCATAACGTGCGTGTAAATCTGAGTCGTCTCGACGCTCTTATGCCCAAGCAACTCCTGCACAGTGCGAATATCGTAACCAGCTTCTAACAAATGAGTCGCAAAAGAATGACGGAAAGCATGGCTCGAAGCATGCTTTGTTATGTTGGCTTGTTTGAACGCATGGTTAAGCACTCTACCAATGGTTCTAGGATGGCGATGATAGCCACGACGAACACCCGTAATCAAATCGGGAGGGTTGGTAGAGGAAGGGAAGACAAACTGCCATCCCCAGGATCTATGGGCATTTGGATATTTCTTACCTAGAGCATTAGGCAAATGCACGCCAGGCCAATCAGAATCTAGTTTAAGACTATCATAGTTAATTTTCAGGTGAGAGAAATGGTCAGAAAGTAATTGAGCGGATAATTTGGATAAAATCGTGACTCTATCTTTTTCACCTTTGCTTTGCCTAACAGTCACAGTGCTTCTTGTGAAATCAATGTCCTTGACGCGTAGCGACAAAGCTTCAGAAATACGCATGCCACTACCATATAAAAGAGAAGCAATAACTTTATATTCCCCCGTGAGAACTGAAAATATCCGGGAAACCTCATCAGGGCTAAATACCGTAGGCAAACGAAGAGGCTTTTTAGAGCGTGTAATACCTGGCAGGACACCCAGAGGATTGCCGATAATCTCTCGATAGAGAAAAGCCAGAGCATTCAAGGATTGTTTTTGAGTGCTTCTACTGACGTTACGTTCAACAACTAAAAAAGATAAATAGTTACTGACATCAGCATCCGATAGATTTTGAGGATGCTCCATTCGATGATAGCGAATAAAATCCTTAATCCAATACAGATAACACTTCTCAGTTTGATAACTGTAATGATTCGTTCGCAGGTATGTACGAATAGATTGTAAAAAAGGAGAGCCAGACATTCCTTGTCCTGTTTGTCGGATTTAGCTGCATACTAAAAAAAGCGTTGCAATTACTAAAGAGCCAATTACTATAAGGCCTGTAGGTCATTGACCATGGTATCTGTAAACCCAATTCAAAAAGAGATACCAGAACAGAAATGTCCGGTTTTATATGGTATTAGCCGGAAAAACGGACATTGAAAATAAATTATTTAAAATCAAAAGGTTATCGGCGACGTCCGGTAATATAATGTTAAAAGGTAAGGATAGACCCCATGGGTGAGTTGTTAGTTGTAGTGCTGGATGCCTTAGTCGGCGGCGTGGTTTTGTGGCTTGCCGCAAAGATTACCCTTGTCGACTTAGCATTGAGTGAGACTGTCATTGCGGCGGGTGGGGCCGCTGCCGTTGCTTTGGTGCCTACGATTGGCTGGTTATTGTCGCTTGTCGTGCTTTTTGTTCTGCTCAAAAAATTCAGCAGAGCAAATATCTGGCCGGATATAATTCTGATGGTTATCGTTAGCAGGTTGGTATCGTTCGTAGCTCTCATGGCCTTGGGTGGCCTGCGATAACTTTTAACAAGTCGCTGTAGTACGCGGCCGATGGCCGCCGGACGCCCTTTTCATTGCGGCTACGCCTCCATTACAAGGTCGCCGCTAAGCTCATTCGTTATAGGGCCAAGGTACTAGGATGAATTACCAAGAATTCAAAAAACAATTGATGCCAGAATTGGATAAGAAAATGGCTGAGATTGGATTTATTAGAAAGAAAACTAGTACCCCCACATATTGGAAGTTTCCGAATGAAGATGAAAGGCTAGCATGGGTCGTATGCTTGAATTTTTCGCATAGAGGTAACCCATTATTTGATGTCCTAATTACTCCTTACTGGATACCTTGCCAGCACAAAGATGAACCATTTCCTCGCGGTGTTGGTTACTTAGGTCATCTGTCGCCTGAGGGGTTTGGGCATGGGCAACATACATGGTGGACTAAAACGCCTGAAGGAGCCCAAAAGTCTATTCAAGAGGTAGTAGATGCTTTATCAGGTCCTGGGCTCGAGTGGTTTCAACAATATTCAACACCAGAAAGGTTATTGAAGGAGATCCCTTCAGCGAAGCTCGCAGCAGACTTAGGGTATTATCAGCAAGCTTCAGAACTCTATAGAAAGAAACTGAAATCTAGTTTCGCGAACCTGCTAATCGAGAAAAAGACCACTCATGCTACGCCTTATGACAGTGTTAGAGACTGGGAAAAAGAGAGGCACGAGAGAATAATTGAAGAGTACGGCGAGGTTTTTCTTAAGCTTGGCTCAAGTGCCACTGATTATGAGCGGGAGCTTTGCTTGGTAGAATCCGAAACTCTAAAAGAAGAAAAGGATAAGTATCAAAAAGATCTTGAAGCTGACCCGAGATCCAGATGGTATAAATCCCAGGTTAAGTATTGCGAAGTACGTATTGATGAGCTTAAACAAAAATTAGATGAATAAACCAGAGAAGCCTATAACAAGGCCAATCAGCATCGCCCCTACGGGGCTGGACCTCGCTACGCTCGGCCGCTTAACTCCGGTGTTATGCATCACAAGTAACTTATACTCATGGATAAAGATCAGAAGAAAAGATTAAAAGCTGAATTCAAGCGGAATGAACAGGAGGCGTTAAAGTCATCCATCCCTATGGAAATCGATGAACTTAAAGATTTGCTGTCATTCCTAGACAGGGAAGATGTACCTCCCTGTGACCATACCCATAAGGAAACTATTGGCTTCCTGAAATCCCGCAATCTAATACCTGAAACGATAGTCCCCTGGCTGCAGGAACATGGTGGCTATTGCGACTGCGAGGTTATCTTTAATGTTTACAACGATGTCGGAGATATCGTTGGTTGGCATTTAGAGGAAGATGAATAATCAGAAAATAATACGCCGAACTCCATGGCGGTCAAGGACTATTATCGTTAGCTAACTTAGGAATACAATGAATCGACTAATCACTTTTTTATTTGTCCTCACTCTTTCAGGCTGTAGTGCTGTATCTGACTATCGCAATATGTCTTCAATCATTCAGTCGGATAATGGGGTTATCGCTAGCTTGGCTGATGAACTTCAGCGAGAACACATGGCGGGTACTTTTGATGGGCTGGTTCTGGTTACTGAGAGTGATGCTGTTTTATTTAAGAGTGCTTATGGTTACGCAGATAGAGAAAGCTCTGTGAAGAATAGTGCTGTCACTATTTTTGATATGGGGTCAATTGCGAAAACGTTTACCGCAGCTGCGGTTCTACAACTTGCCCAGAGTGAAAGGTTGCAGCTTTCCGATACGATTGGAGATTTTTATCCAACGGCACCTGATGAAGTAAAGCCGATAACAATTATGCAGCTCTTGGGGCATTCAAGTGGCTTGGATAACTTTCACAATGATTCTGACTTTGAGTTGATGGATAAAGCCGAGGCTGAAAGCAGAATCTTAGCTATGCCGTTAATTGCTAAGCCGGGCGAGAAAATTGCGTATTCCAATGCGGGCTATACTCTGTTGGCGGCTATCGTCGAGAAAGTGAGCGAGCAGCCCTTTCAGGATTACGTTCACGACAACTTATTGACCCCATTAAACTTGAGCAACACCGGCTTCTATCAAGATCAACGAGTATCAGTAAATAACATAGCTCGTGGTTATGGGGGCGATGACCAAGGCAGTACCACTTTTGAAAAAGGCTTAACCTGGGCGCTAGTTGGTGCTGGTGGTATGGTTACGTCAATTGATGATTTGGCTACCTGGTCTGCTGCACTTAAAAACGGAACGATATTCCCCGCAGGGGCGTCAAATTCAGTTTTTATTGAGGCGAACGAGCGATGGTTGCTAGGTAGTTTGGCTCAGGTCGAAATAAGTGGTGAGTCAATTATTCAGATGGGTGGTAGCACTGACTATGGCTACACCGCTCTGATTCAGTTTGTGCCGAATCGTGATCTTTTAATCGTTCTGTTGTTAAATGCACACGATACTAAATATAAAAATGCAACGCATCATCGGCTAAGCAGAAATCATATATTGCCAATAGTGCTTGGCGAGGGTGCAGACTTACCTTAAATGTTATGGACTAGCCAACTTAATCATTTCTCCGTTTGGTTTTTTGAAGATCAGAACAGCAAAGTCACTGGATTGTAGGTCAAGCCCGACAATGACATGATGGAAGCTTAAATAATTACCTATACAAATCTGTCTTGAAGTCAATTTCCTATAGATTAACAAAGCGTTGGCTGCGTAGTGGTGACATGAAAAGCCGCCCTTGTAAAAAAAGACTAATGATAATAAAGTCTGACAATTAAATTTATAGGGGCTGATCCAGATAACTATAATTTAGTATTATCTGGAAATGAATAAAAGTAGACTCAGCCAATACAAACAGAACCGCCTTATCGAGCACTTTGTGGCTGGTACAACAGCTCGTTGTGCTGCCCAGTTGATTGGCGTAAATGTTAAGACAGCTATTTACTATTATCAGCGTTTAAGGCAGTTGATTTTTAAGTATAGTGAACCATCAGAGCAGCTACTTGGTGAGGTTGAAGTTGACGAGAGTTATTTCGGTGGTAAACGCAAAGGAAAACGAGGTCGAGGCGCAGCAGGTAAAATACCAGTGTTTGGCCTTTTAAAGCGTGGAGGCAAGGTTTTTACGGTGATTATACCCGATGCTAAAGAGCAGACTTTGCTTCCTATTATTCGTGACAAAGTGAAGCCAGACAGCATTGTTTATACTGATACTTTTCGCAGCTATAACGCGTTGGATGTGAGTGAATTTAAGCACTATCGAATCAACCATAGTCAGTTGTTCGCAGATAAGCATAATCACATCAATGGAATAGAGAATTTTTGGAACCAGGCAAAGAGACATTTACGCCAGTTTAATGGTATTCCGAAAGAGCAGTTTCCACTCTATTTGAAGGAATGTGAGTGGCGATTTAATTACAGCGACCCAAAGCTTCAATTAAAGCAATTAAAACAATGGGTTAAAGACGGAATGGGCTAGTTATCTGGATCAGCCCCAATTTATATAATAAAAATTATCCCTCCCTGAGTAACAAGAGTATCTTCAATGTTAAAGGTTTTTAGAGTCGTCAGCCTGATAGAAGGCATTTCATATCTGCTTATATTGTGTGTAACGCTAGGCGTTATTAGTAGAGATTATGTTTTCATTATTGGTATGGGGCATGGCGTTATATTTCTTTTGTATTTCGTATTATCACTGCTAGCTTCGCATCGCCAAAATTGGTCTTTGGGCATTTGGTTGATGGTTTTCTTGGCATCTATTATTCCCTTTGCTTTTATACCAGTGGAAATATTTATCAAAAGAGAACTCACTAAAAATGATTAGAGTAATTTGTGATAACCGTACATAGTTCGACTCTGTCGGGTTCTTGCTCTGTTAAGCTTTACTGTGGCCTCAAATGCGGGCTGATGCCGCGGTTGATTCTTAGGAGGTATTGATGATGCAAACTCGCCGTTTTATTTTTGGGCTCGGTTTCTATCTTATAGCCGTATTCGTTTCGCTTGCTGTTGCTGCGGAGCCGGAACGTGCATACCCGTTAGCCGATGAAGTGCCGGTTGGGCAGGTTCGGATTTTTCAGATTGACGATGGAATTTGGTCTCATATCTCAACGCAGAACTTTGGTGAAGTGGCTTATCCGTCTAATGGGCTAATCGTTCGTGACGGTGATGAGTTGTTGTTGATTGATTCAGCGTGGGGCGCTGATAGCACTGCGGCTCTTCTGGTAGCAATAGAAAAGCAGATAGGGCTTCCCGTAACGCGCGCCATTTCCACACACTTCCATGACGACCGGGTCGGCGGAGTCCAGGTTCTTGGGAAAGCTGGCGTGGAAACATACGCATCAGATCTGACACGCCGACTAGCTAAGGCGGAAGGTAGCGAGGTGCCTGCCCACTCGCTGGGAGAGTTTTCCTCAAGTGGAGATGTAGTGCACTTTGGTCCTGTTGAGGTTTTCTACCCTGGTGCGGCGCACTCTCCCGATAATCTAGTGGTATACGTTCCCTCGGCACGCGTGTTGTTTGGAGGTTGTGCTATTCACGAAGCTTCACGCACAACCGCAGGTAATGTTGCT
Source organism: Kangiella sp. (assembly GCF_014762745.1). GTDB lineage: Bacteria > Pseudomonadota > Gammaproteobacteria > Enterobacterales > Kangiellaceae > Kangiella. The sequence goes on along the minus strand of NZ_JABURJ010000112.1, from coordinate 15,779 downwards.
GATGCTGATCTGATGGAGTGGCCCGTTTCCATTGAACGAATTAAGCAACGCTATTCTGAGGTTGAAGTTATTGTCCCTGGGCATGGTCTACCAGGAGGCCTGGAGTTGCTTCAACACACCGCCAATATTGTTGAAGCACACAAAGTTAGCGTACCGAGTAAATAAGGTATGCAGCATATCAATGTCAGCCAAAGGGAAGTCAAAATCGCTCCTTCGCTATGTTTTTGCCTTCTCTGCTGGAGGCGTTAGACATGACCTGTATCACCAGCTACAAAGTCTTTAGAGAAAGAAGCTTATGGCAAAATATTTAATTTCATTCCCCAGTGCTGCAATGAATGTATCCGATAGTGAGTTGGAGGCGGTGGGTCGCGACGCACACGCCGTGATCGATGAGGCGAAAGCCGCTGGAGTCTATGTCTTTGGTGGTGGTATTGACGAAACGGTGCCCCCCGTTCTAGTTTCAGCCAATGGGTCGGTCGCTGAGGGCGGTTATCCATGGGCGCCACCGCTTGATGGTGGCTTCACTGTGCTCGAACTACCCTCACGCGATGAAGCCATCGCGTGGGCCGCGCGCATCGCGAAGGCTTGTCGTTGTGACCAAGAGCTACGTGTATTCGGGCTCGACCCGCAGTCCTGATGAACACGGCCTAATAATTCATTCAAGCATAAGACGTATCCATAAATTAATCTTCTAAGGAAAACTAATGAACGGTCCAGTAAAGTATGGGGCAATAATTTACTCAAGCGATATAAAGGCGCTTGCTCAGTTTTACACCGAACTGTTTTCGATGAAGGTTATTCGAGAAACTTCAGAATTTATTAGTCTTGCAAAAGATGGATTCAACGTCATTGTTCATACGCCGCCAACAATAATCCCGCAGCAAAATGTAAATACCGTAAAGCTATTTCTAACAGTGGATAATCTTGGAGCAGCTAAGGAAAAAGCGGTGGAGTTAGGTGGAAAGGCTTTTGATGGTGCTTGGTCAAATCCTTTGTTCAGTGTTTGCAATATTGCCGATTCAGACGGTAATCATATTCAGCTGCGTGAGTTCAAACAAGATGAGTAATTTTACTCAGTGTGGCATCGACTAAAAATTTGCACACGGACAAATTAAAGTTTATTCCGCACATTGTTGATAGGCGAGAACCTTATTAAAGTCGCTGGCTTATCGGGTCACGCCCGACAATGACATATGGTGACAAAGTTATGGGATTAAGTAATCAATCATGCCGCCAAATGGGTGCGTCCAATTTATGGGCAGCTTTATTAGGTGCTATCACAGCAATGAAGACTGCTCTTTATATGGTAATTAGTGGTGTTTTATATGATTAAGCTTTCGGCGTACACTAATTAGTCATTCAGTAAATATTCATCAGTATAATAGTACTGCATTAACTTGTAGCTAAAAGATTATTTGCCTGAACTTGAGTTATCAACTACAGTTTGGATGTCCCAAATTTTGTAAAATGTCGGAGTCACAGTGCTATTAAAGGACCTTAAAACCGCGTTACCTGTTTTTCGTCTTCCTCACTTTAGCCCCTATAAAGTTTATATTCAGAGTGACCATAAGCGGGTGGTGTTTTTAAATCCAAAGGTGGGCTCCACGGCATTTCGCGAGATTGTCGTTGCAGCAATGAAACAGCAGGGAATACCTCCCGCACGAGGACGCGGTTGGCCGATGAATAGCAAGCGACGTTACATGACCGCTCCTCTACGCGACTATATTGATGCTTTTGCTCACCCGCAACGATACGAATTCCATTGTTTTGTCCGTAACCCTTACACACGAGTGATATCTGCATGGAATGACAAGCTGGTTAAGGGCTTTTATGCACCACAATATCCGCCCAGTATGAGAAAGTTGGTGCCGCAAATTCGTCGTTATGCAAGGGATAATAATCTGCTGGGGGCGAGCGAGGAGGCACCAGTGCCGTTTGCGACATTTTTGAGCTATATCGAATCTCAGCCAGAAGGGAAACGTAACCAGCATTGGGATACGCAGACGAGTGTCCTTTGCTTAGAAAAGGTGTGTTATACCCATATCCATCAAATAGAAACTGGAATGGTTCAGGGGGTAATGCATCTCTTGCAACCTCTGGGAGTGTCGCCAGACTGGATTAGGCAGCAGCTTTCGCGTCCAGCTAATGCCAGCGGCCCTCTAGCTGCCCCTGTTTTAAATTCCGAGTTGGCCGACCGTATTTACAACCTTTATCAGAAAGATTTTGAACACTTCGGATATTCACGGCAGTCCTGGGAAAATTTATAAGGCGATCAGTACAGCAATGTCACTGGATTGCCGGGTAGTGGTATTCTGGTAGGTTGAAAAAGACTCGGCACGAGTCGCCCCTACGAATGATGCTCTTTGCTGGCCGATGTGGGCAAGAGCAGATTTGACCAACCATGTTCGAGCGACTCCGTCATTGGGTGCAGTATTACTCAAATCATTAAGGGTGCCAGAAGATTCCTTCATTTATTCATTGATTTCTAAACAAGTGCGAGAGTTAACCCATAGTGAGGGGAAGCCGATACTTGTAAAAATTTAACAATGAGAATATGGTCATAAGTGTGAGTTTTTAAAATTATGTGTAGATACGCAAATACACAGTAGATTGAATGGTATGAAGCAGGACATGAATCATATTTGTTTATAGGTGAACACTTTATCGGATGTAGCAATATGGAAAGAGCTAGGTGACATCGACTCATAGTTAGGCCGGTTGTATATCAGACGACGGCCAGGTAACAATAGGAGTTGAGCATGTTTAAAGACTTCATGGCGGGTGCGCACCGCCTGTCTCGCGTCAATTACGCTCCAAGAGCTATTGCCTTTACCATAAGCTTTGTAATTATTGCGCTCCTGGCTGAAGAACGGGGTTGGGGCGTTTGGTATCTTGCATTTCCTGCGCTGTATCTTCTCATATACCCACACCTGCTTGTTGTGGCTGGTGGGCTTCTCTCGGCAACTGCTCGATTTGAAACAAGAGCCATCCTCGCCGATTCCCTGATTTTAGGTTTCCTGGCAGCCTACGTTAACTTTTACCTTTGGTTATCTTTCGGGTTCATGGTCGCTATTGCCTTGAACGCGTCAGTTGTTGGCGGTAGTAGGCAGCTGATGCTTTCGCTGGCTCTGTACACATTAGGCGCAATTGCAGGTGGTATCATCAACGGTTGGAAGTTGCAGATTGAAGGCCCTTTCTATCTAGACATAATGTCCATGGCCCTCCTGTTGGGCTATGTGCTTGGTGTGGGCTTCCTTGCGTACAATCAGAATGCCCGTCTGGTCAGCACAACCCGTGGGGTAGAGGAACGAAATCGTGTCTTTCAGGTGCTGGTAGAGATTTCGTCAAGCGCCGATCTTGTGGGGGAGGTGCAAGAATTCATCCAGGATGCGCTACAACGAATTCATGACCTTTACCCAAAGTATGGCCTGGGGATGGTAGTGCGGGATGTGAAGCGGCCAGGAGTCCTGCGTTTCGTGGAATTCGTGGGGATTTCTGAGGAAGAGCAGAATGCGGTGGTGAAGTATTTGTCTGCTAGACACACACCAGATAGCCGAGAGTTAACCTGGGTCAATCCTGACAATGGAATCATATTTCAAATGGTCTTCGATAATAGCCGAGTTCGTGGCAATGAAGGCATCATGGTAATACGTGCGCGAATGATCAGTTCGTTGCTCCGCGAAGCTACCCGGCTGTCTCTTGAAATGCTCGGAGTACACATCGAGAACAAGATGCTCGCGCTTGATCTGAAATATGCGGCAGAGCGGGATCCTCTGACAGGTGTCTTCAACCGTGGACGCCTTGACGCCGAGCTAGCTTCTGCCATACGAAGCCGTAAGCAGCACGGTGCCATGGAGTTTGCGGTATTAATGATCGATGTGATCGGCTTGAAGGAAGTCAACGACAAATATGGCCACGAAGCCGGGGATGTGCTTATCCGAGAAACTGCGGCCGCACTGCAGAAAGTTTGTCGTGCCACGGATGCCTTCGGACGTTATGGTGGTGATGAGTTTGTGGTTATTTGCCGTGGCAGTAGTCGTGACGATGCAAAAGGACTGCGAGAACGGATTAGGCGTGAGGTATTGGGGCGCCAAATTCGACTGCCGGATGGAGAGCAGGGGGAAGGCTGCTGTACCCCTTGAACTTAGCATTGGTTTGGCTAGCTCCAGCCATATAGAGCCCGAAAAGGTGTTAGCTGTTGCAGATGAGGACATGTACCGCGACAAGGCAGAATGGTATGCGACGCACGAGCGATACCGCTGAGTAAAAAAAATTTCTAACAAAAAAATTAAAGTTTCTTTCTTAACATTTTTATAGATAATAAATCTATTAACGTCACTGTATTGTCGGTCAGGCCCAACAATGACGGCTGGTTGTAAGGTTGTTGGATTCCCCGGAAAGTCGATAGTGAAAAGCCCTGTTAAAGCTATAAAAGAACATAGGAACTACAATCAGAGGTAGAATTAACTTATAGTTAGTTCATGAAAAAAATTCTGTTAGTGGTTTTGCTCATAGTCGTTGTTTGGGGATTCTGGAATTACTCCAGAGAGGTATCCTTAGGTCCCGGCGTTATGGCACCTGAGATACCACTGCAAAAAAATTTAGACCCTCCAATAAGTTTCAATCACCAGGGGTTCACTGTTACTAAGATTGCGAACTTTCGGATTAAAGCGAAAGTATTAGCAAAGGAAAATTACTATTTTGGTCGTGAGGCGGAGGTTTCGCCAACTGATCTGGCCTTGGGCTGGGGCAGAATGTCGGATGAAAGTATTTTACAGCATATCAACATCACTCAATCAGGCCGCTTTTATCGCTGGCGTGTTGAGTCATTTCCAATACCTCGTCGTGAAATAGAAACACACAGTGCTAATATGCATCTGATACCTGCTGATGAATATGTTAAGCACCTGATTGATGATATTCGAGAAGGGGAGATTATTGAGTTATCTGGCAGTCTGGTGAATGTGAAAGCAAAAGATGGTTGGTTTTGGAGCAGTTCGCTAACCAGGAATGATACGGGAAATGGCGCTTGTGAATTAATTTGGGTGGATAGCCTGACAATTATGAAATAAAGAGGTCCAATTCAGAGTGCCTGGGTAACTATTAAGATGTGGCTTGGTGAATATTTGAGCCGAAGTGATTTTGTATCTAGAATTGATAAAGATTGAAAACGCATTGGTTGCTGATGACGATTAGTGGGCACTGTTGAAATAGGTATCGGGGGCTAAGTCCAATAATAATATGGGGATAAAGAAATGAAGAATGTACTTTATTTAGCAATTGCTTTAGTTGCGCTAGTTTCAAGCTTAGCAGTCAAGGCAGTAAATTACAGTCAATATGTCGCTCAACTGTTAAGAGATAATGGCTATGAAGGCTATGTTCATGAATATCAACAAGCGGTTTCTGGTGGTGCAGAAAGTCGATTGGAGTTTTCAGAAACGCTTCGATTGTTTTCAACCAATGGTAAGGCATTGTGGGGAAAGCACGAACATCTGGATTACGGCTACTGGTTAACGAAAGTGCCAGAGGATGAGCTGGTTGAGTGGGCGGTTGAGCAGGGCTTCAGGTGGGTAAGTTGTGATCCTTCGGATGGGCTATTCGGCTCCTGTAATTTGGACCATGGCGAATATTTCTTCAAGATAGCCGCTAAAGCCGATGATAATGCAGGCAAAGTTGGAATGGGCGTCGTAACGTGGATGCGCGGCAGTGATAACAAAATACGACGTAATGAAGCAACCGAGTGGTGGGAAGATGCCTATAAAAATGGCGCTGATTATTCACTACTAGAAAGAATCTTTGGGTTATGGTGGGGGAAAGCAGGAGAATTACCAGGGGCTGAAGCTGAAGCAATGAAGTGGTTGCAGCGTGCGCAGGAGCGCGGTTCGCCTCATGCAGAATTTTCGATTGCCTATTTGCGAGCTACAACACCAACTTTGAAGATGAAAGACCAGGGCATTAAGGATCTGAAGAGACTGGCGAATGCAAAGAATGCTGAAGCAGCATATAGGCTTGGCTTAATTTATGACAACGGCGTTAACACTGAAGTTGATCATGAAGAAGCCATGAAGTGGTTTCAGAAAGGGTGGGACTTAGGTCATTACAATTCATTTCTTAACGCAGTCATTAAATTGATGGATGGTTCAGAGGAAGATCAAAAGAGAGCATTTAAAGCATTTCAGCCGTATCAATATAAAGATACCTATCCTTCGTTCTATATGGGTGTGATGTATCGCGATGGAATTGGCACCGAAGTCGATTTGGAGAAAGCACTGTATCAGTTTCGAATAGCGGAGAGACTGAAGCATCCAGAGGCGGCAGCACAAATTAAAGAATTAGAAAAGCGTATCGGTAAGGAATAGGAAATAAAGCTTACTACGGTGAGCGTCAGATGAGCAGCTGGAGATAATGGACGAAGGTCAAGGTAGAGTTAAAGGATCAACCCACCTGGAATTTAGCACCTGCTGATATTGAGTGCGCAGCTGAGTGGGTACAGAACAATGCTGAAAAGCATGGTGGTGATCTTAGTCGCCTGGCTATATTGGGAGACTCTGCTGGAGGTAATCTTGCAATTAATTTTGCATACTCTGTTGCGGGCGGAATAAAAGATCGAGCATGTCAGGGCGAGTTACCGCAGCCTAAAGGCGTTGTAGTTCAATACCCCGCTGTCGATCCGCTCGCTATCTATGAGCATGACTACCCGATAAAAGGTTTTGAGCCGGAAATGTTAGTGGAAGGATATATTGGCGGAAGCCCATACGAGTATCCAGAAAGAGTAGAGACCGTTAGTTCTTATTCTTATATCAATGAGAAGGCTCCACCAACGATGATTATTGAGCCGGATAAGGACGGTCTGGTTCCAGCATGGTCGGTTTATCAGTTTGTTGAAAAAGCCAGAAGCGAAGGGCTGCCAATAGAGCTGGTAAGCATTCCTTTTGCTAATCATGTGTATAACCAGATAGCTAAAAACTCGATAGGCAGTCAGGGGCGGCTAACCATGACTTTCGACTTCCTAAAAAGGAATGGGCTAGCACCAGAAAGCGATGAAACCAGATAAACACAGGACTAAATAGTGGATGAATTTAAACTGTTGGTTGATTTACATAAGAGTCATGAACGGCAAGGCCCCGGTGCTGAGCTCGAAACAAGAAAGGCCATTGATTTAACAGGTATTAATGCAACCACACGATTAAAGATTGCAGATATAGGCTGTGGAACGGGTGCATCGAGTTTGATCTTGGCAAAATCATTAAACGCAGAAATTACTGCAGTGGATTTTCTTGAGGAGTTTCTTGTTGTATTGAGGGAGCGAGCCAAGAAAGAGAGTGTAAGCGAGAAGATTAAAACTTTGTGCTGTTCGATGGAGAGTCTGCCTTTTAATGATCAAGAGTTTGACATCATTTGGTCAGAAGGTGCTATTTATAATATTGGATTTAAAAAAGGCATCAAAGAATGGCGTCAGTTTTTAAAACCAGGTGGACTGTTAGTCGCTTCAGAAATAACTTGGACAACAGCTCGACGCCCACAAGAAATTCAGCAGCACTGGGAAAGTGAATACCCTGAAATCAACACCGCCTCGGCTAAAATACAGCAGCTGGAAGAGAGTGATTATTCACCCATCGGATACTTCACTCTGCCTGAATCATGCTGGTTAGATAATTATTACCAACCAATAGAAAAGAGCCTTGAGGACTTTTTAAAGCGACATGACAATTGTGAAAGAGCCACTGAGATAGCCGAAGCGGAAAGACAAGAGATTGCCTTATATAAAAAGTATAAAGACTATTATAGCTATGGTTTTTATGTTGCCAGAAAACTGAATTAGTCATTAGCTTGAAACACTGGAAAGCCACTGGTTTATCTATTGCTTATTGTCTTGAACATGGGTGACTAGTGGAGGAACACTATCTTAAATAGACATGAAATTGGACAAGGTGCTTGTGAATTAATTTGGGTAGAGAGCCTTAGGATTACAAGGTAGTGCAGAAAAAATAGGAAAAAAGCCGGAACAAAGATAACAGTCGCTTACAATCTGACAAAGAAAATAATAGCTTGTAACACTAGACCTCACTCATTCGATAAATAGAAAAACCTACTTACAAAAAAGTGAAGTAAACGTAAAGATAAATTGGATCGTTATGCTAGTTTAGAAGCATCAATCCCGCAAAGAGAAAACATGATGGAAAAAATAAAAACATTTCTACCAATAACGTTATTGGGTTTAATAACCTCCTGCGCTGCACAAACCAATACCATTGAGGTGCAAGATGGTTCCATTGTCGAGCAGGAAAATACGTTTGAGTATTTTAACAAAGTGGACTTGGCTGGTGGTGGCGAGCTATTTATTAGCCAATCTCCAGTGACAACACTAAAGATAGTGGGAAGTTCAACCTGTTTGTCATTGGTGAATGCAGAGGTGGACTCCGAAACCCTGGTGATTAAACGAGAAAATAACAACCTGCAAGATTGCCAATTAAAATATTATGTCAGGACACCAGAGCTGGTGAGCATACAGCAAGGAGGCGGAGGCAATGTTAAAGTTAATGCAGGATTCGATGTTGCCGATTCATTTCGCTATGTTTTGAATGGCGGTGGGAACGTCGATATGAAAGCACTAAAAGTAAATTCGTTTTCCGCTACGATAAATGGTGGTGGAACAATGCTTCTTAACGTTGATAAACAGCTTAAGGCCGAGATAAATGGAGGGGGGACAATTGGATACCAGGGTAATCCCGAAGTGCTATCCAATATTTCAGCTGGTGGTGGCTCAATAAACAAAATTAGTCAGTGAGGACATTTATGAAAATGCTCTCCTTTTTATTATTGCTGCTATCCCTATCAACAGGTTTGGCTTCTGAGCCACAAAAGCAAAGTTCAAAAATTGAATATGGTGCATTCATCGATCCAAGAGATAATAGAACTTATAAAACGGTGAAAATTGGTGACCAGGAATGGTTTGCTGAAAACTTCGCCTACCTACCTTACGTGTGTAAGTCTGATGCCTATAATTGCGGTGTCTGGGTTTATAACTATTCTGGTGAGCAACTTTCAGAAGCAAAAGAAACTGAAGAGTACAAAACCTTTGGTGCACTCTATAGCTGGAGCGCAGCAAAGGAGCTGGCTCCGGAAGGATGGCACTTACCTAGCGATGAGGAGTGGAAACAATTAGAACGAAATATTGGTATCGCTCCTGATGATATAGAAAGTAAACAGTGGCGAGGTGCAAATAATGAGGCTGACAGGTTAAAAGTAAAGGGCGACACTGGCCTGGATGTACTTTTCGGTGGCTGGATGACGGACTATGGACAGTTCAACTACATCAATCAACATGCCAATTTCTGGTGCTCTGATGATATGAGTGAAGGAGGAGCATGTGAGCGTATGATAGGGGTAAATAATGGCAAAATTGGAAGAGCCGCTGGAAATAAAGGATGTGGGTTTAGCGTCAGGTATATAAAGAATTAATGGACTCAACAATTAGGGTAATAAAGGGATAAGAAGGCATTATTCAGAGCATTATACTGATTCCATAATAAGACGGTTAATGCACTCTCAATGTCATCGTCAAGGGAAAAGTATTATAAAAGGCAAAAAATATTACGTAAAACATAATAATTCGTTTGAAAAACATACTTTGTTGTTCTAAAGTAGCCGCATGCTATTGGTGACTGAGTATGATAATGACCGCTCGAAGTTTGTACTTTCTTTTAACCTTATCTCTGGTGATTTCTGCCCTTATCGCAGTGCTGACAATGGTTATTGCGATTGCTTTGCCGATCCTGAATGAGCCTCTTTTAACCACTTGGCAGGTGTCTTATGACCCTGAGCTGTATAACTCAGTTATAGATCCAGCGCCAATTACAGCCTGGAGTCTCGAACCAAGCCAGGGGGTGTTGTCGGTGGGCACAACCGCCTGGGAGCTGGGTGTCAGCAGAGCCTTAAACATACTGGTTGTTTGGGGAATAGTGGTGACCATAATCTGCAATCTACGACGCGTGGTCGGGGATGTGCGAAGTGAAAGGCCCTTCAATCTTAATAGCGCCCAATACTTGAAGAGAGCGGGTTATTTATTAATTGCTTTACCGATTTGGTTATTCCTCGAAGTGTTTATTCGATTTTATGTGTTTATGCCAAACGCTACGGATGTATCGGAATTTCGGTTTACACATATTCAGCTTTTAACAGAAGGTAGTGCAGGAATGAGCATTTATCCGGACTTTAATGTGGGTTTGTTGATAGCGGGTGTTTTCGTTTTGGTGATAGCAAGAGCATTTGAAATTGGGATCGAGCTGCAACGCGATAGTGATGAGATTATCTGATGGCGATTATTGTTAACTTAGACGTGATGATGGCTCGCCGCAAAATGAAGATGAAAGATCTGGCGGAAGCGGTTGGTGTATCAACGACTAATTTGTCGTTGTTAAAAAATGGTCATGTGCGAGGCATACGATTCGCAACTTTGGAAGCAATATGCAAAGTGCTCGAGTGTCAGCCGGGTAACATCTTAGAGTACAGGGAAGATACAGAATGAAATTATTAAAAGCCTTTATCCTTTGTTTTTTGGTAGTTGGATGTGAAAGTTATAGGGTTGAGAAGTTAACCGAGATCCCACAAGAAGTTAAAGACAGTATCCAAAAAGCGGTAGATGGTGGTCATCGCCCAGGAGTGGTTGTTGCTTTAATCAATCCTAATGGCACTTACTTTTATAGTTATGGCAGCGCAGTTGCCGGTGAGAATAAAGAGCTTTCGGCGGACTCGCAGTTTGCCATTGGATCGCTAACTAAATTATTCACAGCCGAAGCTTTTCAACAAGTGGTTGAGGATGAAACTCTGAGCTATGAAACCAAGGTTAAAGATATTTGGCCTGGTGTGGTTGATGGAAGTGACACTCAGCTATGGCACTTAGCGAGTCATAAAGCTGCGTTACCCAGAAAGATTCCCTTTGAAGCATTGGCAAATAATGATGTGCGACTATTGTTGGCAACTTTGAATCGTAGCCAATCATTGCCGGCAGAATATGAGTATTCCAATGCAGGGATGGCTATATTGGCATTATCGCTGGCGAAAGTGAAAGAAAAGGATATTGCAATTCTAATGGCGGAGACGATCATCAAGCCATTGGATTTAAAACAAACCAGTTATGAGCCTGACACGCAATGGTTAGTTGGCATGCATCGAGTCATGGAGCCGGTAAAGCAGCCGAACATGTCTACCGTTGATGTCGCGCGAGGAGCAGGCGGACTCTATTCAACAGCGCGTGATTTAGCAAAGTTTATAGAGCACCAAATCAACACATCGGAAAATTCGAATCAGAATGGTTATAACAATCTTGGTTGGAAGAAATATGAAGAAAAAGACTTTGTCAGCTATTACCACGGTGGTGATGGCAATGGTAATCAGGCGTTTGTAGGCTACCGTCCAGATAATAAAGTGGGTATTGTCTTATTAAGCAACTCAAGCGCCGATGATGCATTGCAACAAGTAGCACTGCATTTTCTCGATCCTACGATTGATTTACCCAAGTTTGATAGCCCGCCAGCAAGACAATATTCCGATGAAGAGTTAGCACCTTTTGTCGGCGTTTATTACATAAAAGATGATCTCGAAGGCAATTCATTTACTTTTCAAAATAGTGATGGACGAATGATTTACATTGAAGAAACTGCTGAGGGAGATCTGGTTCGAAGAACACGAATGTATGGAATGAATGAGCACCAGTTCAAACTGGCAGAGATACCCTTAACCATTAACTTCTTAATGACTGAGTCAAAAGACTATGATGCAGTGATGAAGTTTCAAGACCAGGAATATCATTTAGTAAAGAAGCAGAACTAGTCACTAGCCACTAACTAAACCCGTATGAGTTATTAAGCATCTAACTAAGATGTACGTGGAAGAAACTCTGTGCTGCTAGCCTTGCAAGCAAATACATGTTTGTTAAAGCTGATGAATAATAAAAGTTAACAAGGAACACTTGGTATGCGAAAAATTATAAAGTATATCGGTATTGTAATGCTGGTAGTTCTAGTCATTGCGGTGGTGATTGGGCTTCGTCCCTTTATTGACAGAGATGCAGAAGCAGCGAATCCTGTTCCGCTGAAAGAAGCGCCTTTGCCACAAGGCCAAGCAGAGAAGATTAAAACTTTTATTGAGAATGAAGCCGATGGTATAGATGCTTTTGTGATGTTGCGCGGTGAAAGGGCTTTAATGCAATATGGCGAAGTGGGTACGCCAATGAATCTGGCCTCTGCCCGAAAAAGTGTGCTGAGTTTGTTGTTTGGCATCGCATCGGATCGTGGTCTGATTGATATAGAGCAAACGCTTGCTGAACTGGGCATTGATGAAACTGGCAACCCACTGACAGAAATTGAAAAGCAGGCGACTATCGAACAGCTTTTACAGGCTCGCTCAGGGATTTACCTGCAGTCTGGTGCAGAAACGGTAGAGATAAAGGATGGTCGTCCGGGCCGTGGGCAATATGCTCCCGGTGAGCATTATTTTTATAACAACTGGGACTTCAATGTGCTGGGTGCAGTTTTTGAAAAAGAAACTGGGCTGTCTATTGGGGAAGCACTGGAAGTTTGGCTGGCAATACCTTTGGGTATGCAAGATTATAGTCAAAAACATGTTTTTTATGATAAGCAGGGTTCCGACTCGGATTTTCGAACCTATCGGATTCATATGAGTGCACGTGATCTTGCGCGGTTAGGCGCTTTAGTCGCTCAAGATGGAATATGGGACGGAAAACAGCTAATTTCAAAGGAGTGGATCGAGAAAAGCGTCAAGCCATACTCAGAGACAAACAATTATTTCTATGACGGATTTGGCTACTCATGGTGGTTGAACTCTGAGCTTGATGCTGTGGCAGCCGATGGTTGGGGCGGACAGTTCATGTTGGTTAATCGTGAGCAGGATTTGGTACTGGTTACGCGTCGTGACACCGGCAATTCAATGCTGGGTTTTTTGATCTTTATAGGATTAAAAAAGCAGGGCCATCCTGCAGACATTCAAAAATTATATCAGCTGATGCTGGAAAAGTAATTTTTAGATTAAGTTGTAAGATACAACGAATTAACTTATTCATGATATAGATTATAGAAAGGATAAAGTATATGTCAGGAAAAACTTTAGTGAAAGCAATCGTTTTGATATTACTTACGGTCGGAGTAGAGGCGATGGCTTCTAATACTGCCGAGAATATGACTTCAAAAAATAAAGTGGCTGAGAAAATAGAAAGTAATCTTTTGCCAATACATTATCTGAAAGGTCATGTGACAAAAAAATCAATTCCGCAGGTGATGCTACAAGATAAGATTGCGGGAGTAAGCATCGTTTTTATAGATGATGGAAAAATTGCATGGCGTAAGGTTTATGGCTATGCAGACTTGGTAAAGCTTGAGAAAGTAACTCCTGAAACAGTTTTCACAGGAGCATCCTTGAGCAAACCAATAGCGGCAATCACAGCATTACAATTAGTAGATCAGGGGCAGTTAGAGCTGGATGAGGATGTTAATCTTAAGCTGGAGAGCTGGAAAGTTCCGGAAAGTGATTTAACAAAAAAACAAAAAGTCACCCTACGCCACTTGATAGGTCATACTGCTGGTGTAATGAATCTCGTCGGGTCTTCATACGGTACAGAAGAGAAGATTCCAACAGTAGCACAAATGTTGGCAGGAGAAGCTCCTTCTGTCGATCCTGCTATTACGATGATGGCAGAACCAGGTGAACGGTACAAGTATTCAAATCCCGGCTATTACATCATTGAACAACTGATACAAGATGTGACTGACAAAAGCTTCGAAGAGATTGTTGAAGAAGGCGTATTATCGCCAGCAAACATGAAAGACAGTTCTTTTGTGCAGCCTATACCGGAGTATTTAAAGAAGAGAAAAGCAATTGGCTATTCGAATGAATTACAACCCTATCCATATAAAATATTTCCATGGAGAGCGGCCGGTGGAATATGGACCACGCCTGATGATTTAGCCAAATTCATGAATGCTCTAATGAATGACTATCACGAAGGAAGTAATGTGTTGGTATCAAAGAAGATGGCACAGCAAATATTTGCCAGAACAGAGAACAGACTTGGCTTTACAAAGAAGTATAGCGATGAAGGAAATGATTTGATCTTTGACCACTGGGGAAGCAATGCAGGGTTTACCTCCTATATGGTCGGCTCTCTCGAGGATAAACAGGGATTGGTGGTGATGACCAACAGTGATAATGGCTTTGCGCTGATGGCCGCAATAGCTAGAGCGGTAGCGCAAGAATATGACTGGAAATTGCTTAAACCAAAAGTATATGAGCCTGTATCAATAGATGAAGATAGCTTAGCAAGGTATCTGGGTAAATTCGGTGATGGTAAAGAAGATGGTGCAGTAAGCCAGTTTTCAATTAAAGATGGAAAATTTTATCTATCGTCGGAAGTTGAGAAGCTGGGTCAAGAGTTAATACCAATCGCGATCAATAAATTTATACTACCATCTGAATACACCACTTACGAATTCATACAAGGCAGGGACGGTTCCATTAAGTGGGTGCGTGTTACTCATGAAAGTGGCTGGAACTATGACCTTATTAAATATTGAGTATCGATTAATGAAATTTGGGGATTGGTTAGCGGTTAGCATGTTAATCATTGCTTTGACTGCGTGTCAAAGCAATCCCAGAGAAATCAAAAAAGAATCTGCTGATTCACTTGAGGCAGCCAAGCTTGATCGATTTATTGAAGAGCGAATGAAAAAACTCAAGGTGCCTGGTGTTTCAGTCGTAATTATTAAAGATGGTAGTATTGCTTATAAGGGAGCCTTTGGAGTAAAAAACACTTCGACAGGAGAAAAAATAACAAACAAAACAATTTTTGAAGCGGCATCTCTCTCCAAACCTCTATTTGCTTATTTTGTAATGCTACAAGTTCAAAAAGGGCTGATCGAACTGGATGAACCTTTATATCAATACCATCCTAATAAACACCTTTTAATCGATAGCCGCCATAAACAGATAACGGCACGTATGCTACTAACGCATACTTCAGGATTAGTAAATTGGAGAAAGAATCCGGGTGATGAGTTAGAGGTACTATTCACGCCAGGGACTCAGTTTCAGTATTCAGGTGAAGGATATGAGTATTTAAGAAGAGTGCTTCAGGAGTTGTTGCAAGTCGATGATGATGGTTTACAAGAATTAGTTGATAAAGAAGTCGTCGAATCAATCGGAGCCGACTTTATGATGTATACATGGGATGATGAGATTCCGTCACGGAAAGCATTTGGCCATCGAAAGGGATTGCCAACAGATAATCACAAACACGACATGAACTTTGGAGCATCCTACAGCTTAAATACATCAGCAGAGAATTATGCGAAATTTTTGATTACACTCATGAAACCACCAGCTTCAAAGAGAAAGCTGGTTGAGGATTTTCTTTCGCTCCAAACTCAAATGCCGAGTGAAGAGGGTGAGATGCATCGTAGCCTGGGCTTTCCAGTTAAGCAAACAACAAAGGGTTTGAGATATTACCATTCTGGAAATAACGGTGACTTCAGAGCCTATTGCCATTTCTATAAGGAAAAAGGTTATGGCATCGTTATGTTTGGAAATTCAGATAATCTATTCTCTTCAAATTTGGCACAAGAAATTGTAGAGCATCTTGATGATACCTGGTTTTATATGTAAGTAGGATTCATGTAAACAGAATATTCTGGGTAATGATGGTAGGCCGGAGTGTAGTGGCAAACTAAATTTGGCCACCTAATTAGAGGTGTTATTATGCACCAAGA
>NZ_JABURJ010000075.1 GCF_014762745.1 Kangiella sp. | reverse complement strand
AATTTTAAGAGCGCGAATTTTACATTAAATACACGGCATTTGGAAACGATTTTACCGAAAAAATCCTTATATTTACTACCTTAACCGCATATCTTTGTAAAACCCTATGATTTCTGTTTATCGCACCATTTTCTCCCTGGCGACTGGGCTCATTTTCCCCTATACAGCCTTTAGTAGCCATTGTTACATTTACTGACGTAATCTTTAAGCTTGATGGATACTCTTAAGTCCCCAATATTGATATAACTAAACAAGAAAACAACCTAATTAAAGGAGTTAACTCTATGCAATGCCCTGTTTGTGATGGTGTTGATCTGGCCATGACCACACGTGAAGGAATTGAAATCGATTATTGTCCTAAATGCCGTGGCGTTTGGCTTGACCGCGGCGAGCTGGATAAAATCATCGAACGCTCGGCCCCGGTTCAGGAAACTGTAAACCCTCAGCCTCAGGAACCAAGATACAGAGAAGACAAATATCGGGGTGAAAAATACCGTGAGGACAAGTACCGCGATCAGCCAAGAGCACACCATGGCTACAGCGATAACGATCATTACAGGCGAAAAAAGAAGAAAAGCCTGTTAGGTGAACTATTCGATTTCTAGCCGTTTTACAAGGCAGGGTTAGTGTTCTAATCTACTAACCCTGATGACATCACCCCAAGGAACTGCGATGAGTTTTCTTATTATCATTAATGACCCTCCCTACGGCACAGAACGCTTATACAATGGACTAAGACTGGCTCACACCCTGATTAAAAAAGAGCATGACGTGACAGTATTCCTGATGGCCGATGCAGTATCCGGTGCAAAAGCCGGCCAGAAAACCCCTGACGGATATTATAATGTCGAGAGAATGCTAAAACTGGTTATCAATAAAGGCTCTGTTCTTCTATGTGGCACCTGTATGGATGCGCGAGGACTTGGCGATGAAGACGTTATAAGTGGCGCTAAGCGAAGCACTATGGACAAATTGGCTGACTTAACGATTAGTTCGGACAAGGTGCTTATATTTTAATACGCTAGGTTAACTGACAAATAAATAGACTTTCTTGTCACTTTCCAAATGAGGATAACGTCGTAGTAGTGATGATTTAGCAATAAGCAAAGGAAAAGGGACTGTGCAAATGCAAAAATTACTCTTAACAATCTTTTTACTATGTAGCTCTTCAATCGCTTTTGGTAGTAGCCAAGAGTTTTATGTAATTAATGAATCTGATATAGAGAAGGCAGATGAGCTGTTCCAAAATGAGCAATATAAAGAATCACAGGAGCTATACTCAAAGTTAGCCAAGGCTGGCGATAAGTATGCACAATATATATTATCGGTAATCTATCTGAATGGACTGACCGATGAAAAAGATCTTCAAAAGGCATACGCTTGGGCCAGAGTAGCCAAAGAAAATGGCAGTGAAGAACTTTCACAGCATTTTGATCATGTAAAATCACTCATCCCACCTGAATACAAAGAGCAGATTGTAAAGTCATCCTCGGACATATACAGACAGTATAGCGACCTTGGTATAGCCGAGAATTACCTGTCTTTTCTCAAAGAAGAGTTTCCCAAATGCACTGGTAGCAGAGTTAAAGTGAATGTAAACGCCTGCGAAAGAATTCAGGTCACATGCAACATAAATAGTGTCTGGGGAGGTAATACTGTCCCTGACATTATCAGCAGCTTTGGTAAAGACTGCCTGGAGTTTGCAGCAAAGATTCAACCCGAAAACCTCAAAAGAATGAAAGCCAGTATCGATGCGTTAGAAGTGTACATTCAAGAAGAAAGGAAAAAAGGGACGGTTATCATTACCGAAGAAAAGTAATCACTAACTTAAACTGACTACTCCGCTTTAACTTACGGAGACAAGTTTCACTGTGAGATAAAATCGCTTAGTACGAGGCAAAAATCCTTTTCAAGCCAGGCGCTTACATCAGTAAGTAACTGGCGAGAAAAGGATTTTTAACAAAGTAATCAGTGATTTTAGGTACTACAAGAATTAAAAAGCTTCTAGAGCGAGGCAAATGCCTTAACTTTTTGCCGTGGTTTACTAAAAGTAAATGAGTCAAAAAGTTAAGGATATTTAACGAAGCTATTAGAAGCTTTTATCGGCCGAATGGAGGCATCCCACCTGGTCCGCCCCCCATTCCTCCTCCCGGGGGCATCATTCCTTTCATGCCACGCATCATCTTCATCATGCCGCCTGGCCCTTTCATCTTTTTCATCATCTTTTGCATCTGATTGAACTGCTTAAGCAGGCGATTGACGTCCTGGATCTGGGTACCGGAGCCATTGGCGATACGTTTCTTACGAGAACCTTTGATCAGTTCTGGGCGCGCGCGCTCTTTGGGTGTCATGGAGTTGATCATGGCAATCATGCGATCGGTCATCTTGCTATTGAGCGCCTTTTGTTTGGCCGCTTCTGGAATTTGCCCCATGCCAGGTAGCTTATCCATTAAACCGGCCATGCCGCCCATATTGTTCATTTGCAATAGCTGATCACGGAAGTCTCCAAGGTCAAAGCCTTTGCCTTTCATGATCTTCTTGGCAACTTTTTCGGCTTTTTTCTTGTCAACCTTACGCTCAACTTCTTCAATCAAGCTTAAGACATCGCCCATGCCGAGAATTCTTGAAGCAACACGCTCTGGATGGAAAGGCTCAAGCTGATCGATTTTTTCGCCCATACCAATGAACTTGATGGGCTTGCCTGTGATATGACGAATAGATAATGCCGCACCACCTCGCGCATCACCATCTGCTTTGGTCAGAATAACACCGGTTAACGGCAAGGCATCATTGAAGGCTTTGGCGGTATTGGCCGCGTCCTGACCGGTCATTGAGTCAACCACAAACAGGGTTTCGGTTGGCTCGATAGCAGAATGAAGCGCCTTGATTTCATCCATCATAGCTTCATCAATCGCAAGTCGACCAGCGGTATCGATAATGACCACATCAATAAACTGTTTTTTCGCTTCTTTGATGGCGTTATTTGCAATGTCGATCGGCTTTTGGTCGGTTGAGCTTGGGAAGAAGGTTGCGCCCACTTCGCCAGCAACCGTTTCGAGCTGCTTGATTGCGGCTGGACGATATACGTCGGCACTGGCAACCATTACCGATTTCTTTTCGCGAGTTTTCAGTAAGTGGGCCAGCTTACCGGCACTGGTGGTTTTACCCGCACCTTGTAAACCTGCCATTAAAATAACTACCGGCGGTTTGGCACTAAGGTTCAAGGCATCGTTGGCCTCGCCCATGGCCTTAATCAATTCATCATTAACAATTTTGATGAAGGCCTGGCCTGGATCAAGCGCTTTGCCCACTTCAGCGCCCATGGCGCGCTCTTTAACGTCACCGATGAAAGCCTTAACCACTGGCAAAGCAACGTCCGCCTCCAACAAGGCCATGCGCACTTCACGTAACGTATCCTTAATATTGTCTTCACTGATTTTGCCCTTTCCTTTTAGTGTTTTCAGGGCACCGGAGAGACGATCACTTAAACTGTCAAACATTGCTGCTAATTCTCAAATTAATGGCTTTTATAAAATTAGGGGCATTATAACGAAATACAAGCGCCTTTGTTGTAGTATTTCTCATAGATAGCGCTTGTTTCAGTGCTAATTTGCTCTAAAATGGCGGTTTAAGAAAAATCCAACAAACCAAAGGCCTTAAGGCAGTGTTAATCGATATAATTACCGGACTTTCTTATCTTGTATTGGCGGTATTTTTTATTCTCCGCCTTAATCACCCGGATAAAGAAGTACCAGAATGGGGAAAGTGGTTGCCGTTGGCGCCAATCGCATTGCATTTGTACGCGCTGTATCTGGCCATTGAAACTGGCACAGGGCAAAATTTATCTTTATTCAATACCCTGTCATTGGTTTCATTAATCATGGTGTTGTTAATTGCCATTTATCGTTTTAATCATCAAACACCACATCTGATGCTATATGCCTGTCTTTTTGCCGGCTTTGTCTCTCTATTAAACATTGTTCCAGAAAAACCTAATATCATTATGCTCAAGGGTAATGCCCTTGCATTCTGGCATATCTGGCTATCGGTTATTGGGTTCAGTCTACTACTGATTGCCACCTTCCAGAGTATTTTGCTGCTGTTTCTACACAAAAAATTACGCAGACGCCCCGCATCGATTCACCCACTGTTACCACCGCTGATGCAAATGGAACAATTCCTTTCGGCATTAGTGCTATCCGGCATTATCAGCCTCGGAATCGCTTTGATATTAGGCTTTATGCAGCCCGACACAGCTCTAAGAGCTCAGTCTTTACATAAAATTATTCTTTCAGCTATTGCCTGGTTCAGCTTCTGTACATTTTATCTTGGGTATAAGTTATCCCGTTTAAGTGGTATTCGTTTTGCTCGGCTATGCATTATTGCTTTCGTAATTCTGGCATTGGGTTACGTTGGCAGTAAACTGGTGCTGGATTACATCCTACAGCGAGGTTAATGTTTGGAATCCCTGTCGACCAGCACTCTGTTCATCATTCTTGGCCTTCTGATTGTACTGTCCGCTTTTTTTTCAAGTTCAGAGACGGGAATGATGTCGCTCAATCGTTATCGATTGAAACACCGAGCAAAGAATGGTGACCGTAGTGCCAAACGGGTCTATAACATGCTCAAGCGTCCAGATAAACTTCTCGGGCTTATATTGCTCGGCAATAACATCGTTAATATCCTGGCTTCAGCTATTGCCACCGTGATCGCCATTCGCTTTTGGGGCGAGGGCGGTATTTTCGCTGCAACTTTGATGCTGACTGTGGTAATCCTGATTTTTGCAGAAGTTACACCGAAAACACTAGCTGCACTGTTCCCAGAGCGAATTGCTTTTTTGGCAGCGCCTATCCTGAAACCTCTCTCAACATTATTATCACCAGCCGTTAAATTGATCAGCTTTCTGGCTAACGGCCTGTTACGCCTATTTGGCGTTAACGCTGGAGCAGAAGGCGAAGACCACTTAAGCCAGGAAGAGCTGAGAACGGTCGTGAATGAGGCTGGCGCCATGATTCCGCGTCGCCACCAGAAAATGCTGCTGAGTATTCTGGATCTGGAAACGGTAACCGTTGACGATATCATGGTGCCACGCAATGAAATTGTTGGTATCGATCTGGCTGATGACATGGATTACATCTTAGAGCAAATCCGTAACAGTATTCACACCAGGCTTCTGGTATTTAGTGAAGAAATCGATCAGGTCAAAGGCTTTCTGCACGCCCGTAACTTTGGCCGCATTCTGGAGCTTGAAGAACCAACCTCTGAAGCCATTCTCGACTTCCTAGATCCCATTTACTATGTACCCGAGGGCACACCACTACATACTCAATTGATGAAATTCCAGCGCAAACGTGATCGCGTTGGACTGGTAGTCGATGAATATGGCGATATTGAAGGGCTGGTGACGCTGGATGATATTCTCGAAGAGATTGTCGGTGACTTCACCACTGAAATGTCGAACATTAATAAAGAGATCCAGGCTCAACACGATGGTACTTATCTGGTCGATGGCACCATTACTATTCGTGAACTTAATCGTGCCATGAAATGGTATTTACCTACCGATGGCCCTAAGACCTTAAATGGGCTGATAACCGAATATCTTGAGACCATTCCACAGGCGGCCACCGGATTACGATTACACGGCTATCCCATGGAAATCCTGCAAGTTAAAGACAACCTGATTAAAACTGTGCGTATTTTGCCGAAATTATACCGCGCACCAGAAACTGATATTTAAACTTGGAACTTATCCATGACACATAACAAAGAGCATTTCTTTTTTAGACTGTATCAAAAACTGATTTTAAACCACCCGATTATTACTTTGACGTTGGTCATTATTCTGTCAGTGGTGGCTGCTACTCAGCTTCCTAAGTTCCGACTCGATGCTTCTGGCGAATCATTAACGCTTGAAAACGATAAGTCACTGAACTATTACCGCCAGGTTAACGAGCGTTATGGCTCAGACGATTTTTTGATCATTACCTGGAAACCAAAGGCAGGATTGATGGATGAGGCAGCTCTCGCCTCTTTGCAAGATCTGGTCAGCCGTTTAGAGCAGTTACCCACAGTTGCCAATATCAATAGCATTCTAAATGTTCCTCTGCTAGATGGCATAAAACTTGATGCCGAAGCTCTGTCCGCTGAAATTCCTACTTTGATGGATGAGAGCGTGAATAAACAAAAAGCGCTTAAAGAATTCACCAGTAGCCCTCTCTACACTAATCTACTGGTAGGTGAAAATGGGGAAACCAGTGCGATACAGGTGAATTTCGAACGCGACGAGCGCTATTTCAGTCTGCTTGATGCTCGTGACGCTTTACGCCAAAAACGTAGCAATGAGCAATTGAGTAAAGAAGAGTCGCAACGACTAGCACAACTCGAAGATGAGTTTGACGCCTACAGTAAAGTTGCCTCAGAGCGCACCAGTCAGATTATCCAGGATGTAAGAATTATCATGGATGACTACCGCGATGTCGCACAGCTCTACCTTGGCGGCATCTCCATGATCACCAATGATATGTTGGATTTTATTCAGCACGATATCACCGTATTCGGTATTGGCATCCTGCTGTTTATCATGATCGCCCTGTTTGCCTTCTTCGGTAAAGTGCGCTGGGTTTTGGTGCCACTCTTTTCTTGTCTGGTCACGGTGCTGATATTGGCCGGCCTGTTAAGTTATCTTGATTGGCGAATAACGGTCATATCATCAAACTTCCCGTCGATATTATTAATTACCGTACTGGCGCTCAACGTTCACCTGGTCGTTTTTTATCGTGACTTTATTTCCGACAATCCTGATAGCAATCAAATGGAACGCGTCAAGGCAACGATTAAGACCATGTACTGGCCCTGCCTTTATACTGCGCTAACTACCATTGTTGCCTTTATCTCATTACTGATCAGCGGCATCCGTCCGGTGATTGATTTTGGCTGGATCATGACGATTGGTCTCGTGCTTGGTTTTATTATTACTTTTATTGTGTTCCCCAGCTTTATCCAGCTCATGAGCACAGAGAAACACCAAAGCGGCTCAAGCATCACTTATAAAATCACCCACTGGATTTACAGTATTAGTGTCAAATTTAAACCAGCCATTTTTGCTCTAGCTGTATTGCTGATCATCTTCAGCGCTTACGGTATTTCGCAGCTTAAGGTGGAAAACCGTTTTATTGATTACTTCAAGCCAACCACTGAAATTTATCAGGGTATGACAGTTATTGATCAGGAGCTTGGAGGCACTACGCCTTTGGATATCGTAATAGACGCTGATCCTGATGAAGAGTCACTATTTGCAGACGATGAATTTGAAGATGAATTCGGTGACGAATTTGACAGCGGTACTTACGATGCGGGCTACTGGTTTACTCGTAGCAAGCTGGAAACCCTTGAAAAAATTCATGACTATATTGATAGCCTTGAGGTCACAGGCAAGGTTCAATCTCTGGCCACCACCGCTAAAGTCCTCAAAGAAATGAACGACGGTGAGTTTCCGGACGAACTGACCTTGTCTCTGGTGCACAAAGAAATGCCTGAAGATGTTCGTGCAACGCTATTAGATCCTTATCTGTCCAAAGATGGCGACCAAACCCGAATCAATATTCGAGTCGAAGAAACCAATCCGAGTTTGAAGCGTTCCGATCTGATTGAAACCATCAATCAATTCATTGTTAATGAAACAAGCATTAAGCAGGAGCATGTTCATTTCACTGGTATGTTGGTTCTATACAATAATATGCTGCAAAGTTTATTTGACTCGCAGATTATGACCATTGGCGTTGTTTACCTGGCCATTCTACTCATGTTCCTGGTGCTATTCCGCTCCTTCGTTCTTGCCATACTCGCAACTATTCCTAACGCTCTGTCTGCTGCTTTAGTTCTCGGCATAATGGGTTGGCTGGGAGTGCCGATGGATATGATGACCATCACCATTGCGGCAATTGTCATTGGTATCGCGGTCGATAATTCCATTCACTATGTGCACCGCTTTAAACGCGAGTTCAGAAAGGACAATAACTATCTAGCCACTATGGAGCGTTGCCACGGCAGTATCGGTAAAGCGATTTACTACACAGGCGTAACCATTATTGTAGGCTTTGCCATCCTGGCACTGTCAGAATTTATCCCATCTATCTACTTTGGCCTTCTGACTGGTTTTGCAATGGCGGTGGCTTTGTTCCTGAACTTAACACTGTTACCACTGATGTTGATTACAGTTAAGCCGCTAAAAGCTGATAAAGATCAGTAAGCTAGTTCGCTCTCAGGGTTAATTCTCAGGATCAAAAAAAGGAGCTTTATCAGCTCCTTTTTTTGATCCTGAATGATTCCGAAAGATTAGTCTTTCGGTTTACGCATCTGAACACATAACACATCACATGGCGAGCCATGCAACACACCATTAGCCGTTGAGCCAAGCAACAACTCCCAACCATGCTGGCCGTGAGTACCGATAACAATCACATCGCACTTTTGCTCTTCAGCATATTTCTTAATTTCACGTGAAGGCTTGCCTATTTTGATATGACAATGATCGTCAGCAACCGCGTATTTTTTGGCAAATTCATTAATTCGTTTCGTCTTAGCTTTTATTGCTTCCTGCTCAATATCATCAGTATTGACGATAACGGCTCCAAATGGCGCACCAGCCCATAGACCTGCTTCAATGGGTTCCGCTACATGAATCAGGTGCAAATCTCCACCTTCTGCGAGCACATTTTTTGCTTTTTGGATAATGGCCTCACCTTCTTTTCGAAGATCCAATGCCACTAAAACCTGTTTATATGAACCCATAACTATCTCCTTTGTCTAACAACTGTCTAGTTTATACCCCATTTCAACCTTACAGTATTTTGATCCAGATCAAAATGTACTGAGGTTAATAGGATTAGTCTAGCATAGCAAACTACATAAATTGGAGGTGTATTATGCAACTATCAAAATGGAAACCTTTCTCAAATATCGAGTCTTTTATGAACTTTCCGGTATCGGGGCTGTTTGATGAAATGTCGAATGGTTTCGGTAACGAGTGGCGTCCTGCTGTCGACTTTATCGAAAAAAATGATGAATTTCTGGTTAAAGCGGAACTGCCGGAAGTTAAGAAAGAAGACGTCAAAATTAATATTGAAAACAATATCTTAAGCGTTCAGGGTGAGCGTCGTTACGAGGAAAAAGACGAGAAGCAACACAGATTGGAACGCTTCTATGGCAGTTTTACCCGAAGCTTTACCTTGCCCGACAACATTGATACGGATCAATGCAAAGCCGAGTTTAAAGATGGCATGCTTAACATTCATCTACCTAAAAAGGCTGGCAGTGAAAAACCCAAAAAATCGATCCAAATCAAATAACAGTTAGTGAGTAGGTAAGAAGATAGGCAGATTGGAACTTAACTCTCTTGGGTTACACTCATTATGAGTAATGACATGACACTTAAGCCCAAGAGAGTTCTTTTTTACAACTATAAACCTTATAACCGAATCGTTACTTTAGCGGCACAGTTACGCGCTTTCGCTCTGGCCTCCTCGACGGAATCAGCTTTAGCCAGGGCAACTCCCATACGACGCTTTCCACTCACCTCTGGCTTACCAAATAAACGCAACTGGGTATCCGCTGCAAATAAGGCCGACTCAAGATTTCCAAACTCAACCTGTTGCGACTCACCTTCGACCAGAATAACAGCCGATGCAGATGGACCCACCTGGCGAATGGCCGGAATAGGCAGTCCGAGAATAGCGCGGGCATGTAAGGCAAACTCAGACAAGTCCTGAGAAATCAGAGTCACTAAACCAGTATCGTGTGGTCTTGGTGAGACTTCGCTGAAAATTGCTTTATCACCCTTGATGAAAATCTCCACCCCGAAAATTCCATAACCTCCCAAATCATCGGTCACAGCTTTAGCCATCTGTTGCGCTTCGGCTAATGCTTTATCGGACATCGATTGAGGCTGCCATGACTCGCGGTAGTCACCATCTTCCTGAATATGACCTATTGGAGCACAGAACTGAGTACCATTGACTGAACGAACAGTCAACAACGTAATTTCATAATCAAAATCAACAAAACCTTCAACTATGACACGCCCCTCACCAGTACGGCCTCCCGCCTGCGAGTATTTCCAGGCTGCATCTATCTGATCCTTAGTTTTAACCGTAGACTGCCCTTTACCCGAGCTGCTCATCACTGGTTTAATCACGAAAGGTAACCCGATCTCTTCTACCGCCTGCTTATACTCGTCATAAGTATCAGCAAAGCGATAAGGCGATGTTTCCAAACCAAGATCTTCCGCCGCTAAACGACGAATCCCTTCGCGGTCCATAGTCAAGCGAGTCGCGCGAGCAGTTGGGATAACAGTAAAACCCTCTTTCTCGACTTCTAACAATGTTTCCGTCGCAATCGCCTCGATTTCAGGCACAATCAAATCTGGCTTTTCTTCTTCAATTACGCGCTTCAACGCATCGCCATTGAGCATATTAACCACATGACTACGGTGCGCCACCTGCATCGCGGGAGCATTGGCATAACGATCTACCGCAATCACCTCAACCCCGAAGCGTTGCAACTCAATAACGACCTCTTTGCCTAGCTCACCGGAGCCTAGCATCATCACTTTCTTAGCTGTATTCGATAAAGGGGTGCCGATCTTTGACATAAAAAATTCCACAAAATGACTGATTGAAATAATAAAGTGCCGATAGAGTAGCAATTGGGGTAGGTTCAGGCAATAAAGAATGGGCATAAAAAAAGCCCCACAATGAGGCTTTAACAGGAAGTCATAGGATGGGTTAGCATTTATGCGTAACCCATCAGTTATGAATAACTGAAATCGTCCTCAAAAGCATCAACCCATGTATGTTAACACCATTCCTTAGTTAAAGTTTTCGCCCCTCGGCGAGTTACTTTTACGGAATACATCCTGTATTCCGCTAAAGCCAGCGTCGTTTCACTCCGCTGTTCAAATTTGTTCCAGACAAATTTGTCTTGCCCTAAGTAACCACAAAATCGTCAGGAACGATTTTGAATAGCGAAGCTAGCCCGAAGGGGGAAGTACAGGGAAGTACTTCATAAAAGAAGACCACCCCGTGATTGAGGTCTCGCTTCGCTCAACTTCCTTCGTATCCGCCAAGCCACTTAACGCACCGTAAAATACGTTCCATCCCTGGCCCGAATTTTACTATTCAAATCATCTCCCTAAAGGGATTCCTTTCAGTCACAGATTTGAATTGCTATGTCTTGGCTACTACTCTGCTCAATCAAAAGGGGATTATTGGTGCTAACGTCTGGCTTAAGGTGTAATAATTAGAAATAGTCATAGCATGGGTTTGGCGGTGGCCGTAACCCATCCTTGTATCTCTCCTGATAGAATGATTAGCTATCTTTCTATCGCCCA
>NZ_JABURJ010000019.1 GCF_014762745.1 Kangiella sp. | reverse complement strand
TACATAGAAGCGTTTTCTTGGAGGCAGAAAACTTAAAGTGATTTAACCATCTTTTAGAAAAAGCTTTTCTTAGAAAAGCTTGAGGATGGCTAAATTAAATTACTTAATTTTAGCTTCTTTGTAGATAACATGCTTGCGAATGGTTGGATCAAACTTTTTGATCTCCATTTTGCCTGGCATGTTTTTCTTGTTTTTGTCTGTAGTGTAGAAGTGGCCAGTACCGGCACTTGATACTAAACGGATTTTATCGCGCATCTCTATCGCTCCTTATACTTTTTCGCCACGAGCACGCAATTCAGCTAGCACAGTATCGATACCTTTTTTATCGATAACGCGCATACCTTTTGCAGATACACGTAATCTAACGAAACGCTTCTCGCTCTCAACCCAGAAACGGTGAGAATGTAGATTAGGTAAGAAGCGACGCTTGGTTCTGTTCTTCGCGTGTGACACATTGTTACCGGTCACAGGACGCTTACCTGTTACCTGACAAACCTTAGCCATGGATAGCCTCCAAAAAAATAACTCAAAAAAACGGTTTAAGGGCACGATGTTGGTAATTGGAACATCGCAGCTCTTCAAATTGGGCGCACTTTATACCAGAAACCAGCCTGCTTGACAACAAAACTCATAGCAAATGACCTGTTTCTAACTTAATTTGTTGAATTTGGCCATTTGCTGGCGTTTTTCGGCCTAATTCGCTAATTATAGTAGTCCATGCTCGGCAAAGGAATAGCTACCTCCCTGGGCCACGATAATATGATCCAGTGTTCGAATGTCCAATAAACCAAGTGCTTCCTGAATTTTATCAGTTATATGTCGATCTGAGGGACTGGGTTCGAGCGAACCGCTGGGGTGGTTATGGGCGAGGATCACCGCCGCCGAGTGGTAGGTCAGGGCTTTTTCAACGATCACTCGGGGATGCACTTCGGAGCTATTAATGGTGCCCTGAAACAGGGTTTCTGAGGCAAGCAGTTGATGTTGATTATTCAGGAACAGCACCACGAACTGTTCACGCTTGTGATGGCTCAGCAGGCTTTTCAGATAGAGTTTGACATCGTTGGGGTTGCTGAAAGACTGGCTGTGTCGCAGGCTTTCTTGCAGATAACGCCTGGAAAGCTCCAAACAGGCCTGTAACTGACAATATTTGGCACTGCCAAGGCCTAGGTGGCTGGTGAAGTTTTTCAGGTCGGCCTCAAGCAGGGCACGCAGGCTTCCAAACTCCCCTAGCAAGTGGCGAGCCAGATCGACGGCATTAAGACCTTGTGTTCCAGTACGTAGGAAAATGGCTAAAAGCTCGGCATCTGAAAGGCTTTGCGGGCCCTGGCGTAATAAGCGTTCTCTTGGCCGTTCGTCTTGCGGCCATTCCATTATTTTCATGGTCATCCCTGTTATAACTACTAACTTTTGAGAGTCACGAATGATAATTAACCCTAGCAAAACTGTAATTAGGATTTTCGCTATAAATTTTGTGCGTAAAGGCGTAAACTGTGCCCAATATCATAAGTTAAGTTAAATCAATCGGTTAGCATGAAATTGCAAGGGAAAAAAGTCCTTCTGGGCATTACGGGTGGTATCGCTGCCTACAAGAGTGCAGAGTTGTGTCGTAACCTGAAAAAAGCAGGTGCTGAGGTGCGAGTGGTGATGACTAAAGGCGCGCAAGCTTTTATCACGCCTTTGACGCTACAGGCGCTTAGTGGCAATCCGGTTCATCACGATCTGCTTGATCCAGCGGCAGAAGCGGCCATGGGTCATATTGAGTTGGCTAGATGGGCAGATTTTATTGTTATTGCACCAGCTTCTGCAGACTTTATAGCGCGACTGAATGCTGGGATGGCCGATGATTTATTGACTACTTTGTGTCTGGCCACTGACAGCCCAATTGTGGTAGCGCCAGCCATGAACCAGCAGATGTGGGTCAATGCGGCAACCCAAAATAATATTCGGCAGCTTATCCAAAAGGGCATCGAAATATGGGGGCCGGATGAGGGTGATCAGGCCTGTGGCGATGTTGGTCCAGGCCGGATGCTGGAACCTGTCGATTTATTAAACCGGATTGATCAACATTTTAATGATAAGCCGTTGCAGGGCCAGCGCTGGTTAATTACCGCAGGACCTACTGTGGAGCCGATTGATCCGGTGCGTTATCTGGCGAATCGCAGCTCTGGCAAAATGGGCTTTGCCATTGCTGAAGCGGCAGCCAAAGCTGGGGCTGAAGTTATTCTGGTCACTGGCCCCGTTAAACTTAATGCCAGCGCGGCCATCAAGCGCATTGATGTGCAAACAGCACAGCAAATGTTTGAAGCGGTGCAAGGTGAGTTTAAAGGTGTTGATACTTTTGTCGCCTGTGCAGCGGTGTCTGATTACCGTCCGAAAAAAGCGGCCACGCAAAAGCTCAAGAAGCAATCCGACGAGGGTTTAACCATCGAGTTGACACAAAACCCGGATATTCTGAAATGGGCTGCTGAGCAGAATAGCGCATTTTGTGTCGGTTTCGCTGCAGAAACCAACAATATCGCAGAATATGCCGAAGCAAAAATGGCCAAGAAAGGTATCAACGTCATTTGTGCCAATGATGTCAGTCGAAAAGACATAGGTTTTTCGAGTGACAATAACGAAGTGAGTGTTTACTATAAAAACAATGGAGCTATGCAGGTTGAACGACTAGGGCCTGCGTTAAAGTCAGTCATTGCACAGCAGCTGGTAAACTTTTTACCGGGTTTAAAATAGTTAATTGGCTGTTAGGGCCTTGGGTTGTTGTTAGTCGATCAAGGCTTGTTGCTTTATTAATGCAAAAATAGACCGCGAAGGATCTACAAGGGGGATGCATGGGGAAAGGTAAAAGTCTGGTTAGCTTTTTTCTACTACCACTGATTATAGGCTTGGCCCTGTTATGTGTAGTTGGAGCAGTGCTTTATTATCTGGGGATTCAGCAGCCGCTGGAAACTCAGGCCAAACAGTTAATTGGCTCGCAGATTGAAGAGCGCGCTGATCTTATCGAACAGAAAATCACTCAAATCCAAAAGACCATTTCGGTGGCCAGTCAATCCGGTGGCCAGCTTGATGAGGCTCAGCTTGTTCGCGATTTAAAAGCATCAGCACCGCAAATTGATCAGGTCCAGTTTTTTTCACCTGAAGACTTGCAGGTTAATCTGGATAATCGCCCCGTCATTACGCATGTGGTGGTAGATTTGTTAAGAAAAGAACTGGCCGGGGAGGAAGTCCCGCCTGAGTTGATACTGAATAAAGGCCAGCCGGATTACGTCGCTTTTGTGCATAAGCTTAATGATCAGCGCCTACTGATGGCGACCGTTCAACCTAGTCAGATGGTGAGTCTGATGGGTAGTGCTGATCCCGGCACCTATTTTGAGTTACGACAAAGTTTCGCTGGGTCGAACCATACCATTGCATCGGTCGGTACAAATCCGGGGGCCGGGCAGCCATTAGTGGTTTCGCCAGCATTCGGGGCAAACTGGACTGTTGCTTTCTGGCAAGGGACGGGTAACTTTCTGGCCACTGCAGGTTTGTTGCCGATAGTCCTGATGCTTGGAGCTGTTATTGCGATTCTGATTGCAGCCTTACTGCCAATGTTTGGGCTACAAAGACTTCTCAATAAAGATGCCCGTGAATTTATTCAAGGCATTAATGATCAGCACATGCCCAATCACTTCAGCCTTAGGTTTTTCAATGATATGGCTTCCAGTTATCGTCGTGTTGCCGGTTTAAAAGAGCCTGCTGAAGAAGTACAGGGTACTGATGATATTGAAGAAAATGGTCTACAGGTTGAAGACGACGCTGGTCAGGATGGAGAGTCGAGTACTCCTCGCAAAAAGTCTAGTCCAGGCGCGGGAAAATATGATCTGGAAGTGATCAGTCATTCGATCAGTTCCGATATTTTCCGTGAGTATGATGTGCGTGGGCGAGTGGATAAAGATTTTGACGCAGATGTAGTCTATGCACTTGGCTTAGCCATTGGTAGCGAAGCCTACGGGCGTGGCGAGCAGAAAGTTGTTGTTGCCAGAGATGGGCGTATATCCAGTCCTGAATTGCATGAGGCTCTGAAACAGGGCTTGGCGGAAAGTGGTCGTGATGTTATTGATTTGGGTATGGTGCCAACACCGCTACTGTATTTTGCAACTCATAAACTGGACACCCACTCAGGTGTGATGCTGACCGGAAGCCACAACCCAACTAATCATAATGGTCTGAAAATTGTGTTGGCGGGAGAAACCTTGCATGGAAAAGATGTTAAGGCGCTCTATACAAGAATTCGCGAGCAGGACTTCCTCAGTGGTCATGGGCAGGTGTCTGAACTAAAGATTGAGCAGCAATATCTGGAAGAAGTCGCTTCAAATGTAAGAATTGATAAACCATTAAAAGTCGTGATTGATAGTGGTAATGGAGTGACCGGTAATATCGCCCCCCGACTATTTCAGGCTTTAGGCTGTGACGTTATCGGCTTACATACGAAAATTGATGGAAATTTCCCTAATCATCACCCCGATCCGAACCATGCGAAAAATTTGCAGGATGTGATTGCTATGGTATTGCAGGAAAAAGCAGATATCGGACTAGCTTTTGATGGCGATGGTGACCGTCTTGGGGTGATTGATAATCAGGGAAATGTTATCTGGACTGACCGTCTGATGATGTTGTTGGCGATGGATGTGCTTTCACGGAAGAATGGAGCTGAAATTGTTTACGACGTGAAGTGTACCCGCCATTTGCCGGACATGATCAAAAAGCATGGTGGTCACCCCATTATCTGGAAAACGGGCCATTCGCTGATGAAGGCTAAAATGCAGGAAACTGGTGCTCAACTTGGCGGTGAGGGCAGTGGTCATATTTATTTCAAAGAGCGCTGGTATGGTTTTGATGATGCACTTTATGCCGCTGCGCGTTTGCTGGAAATTTTGGGCAAGGACCCAAGATCACTGGCGGAAATTTTTGAGCAGTTACCACAGAGTCTGGAAACAGAAGAAATCAATGTGCCGGTTGCTGATAAAGTTAAATTCAAATTGATCGAAGTGTTGATCAAAAAAGGTCAGTTCGGTGAGGGACGAGTTTCA
The DNA here is from genome assembly GCF_014762745.1 of Kangiella sp. Taxonomy (GTDB): domain Bacteria; phylum Pseudomonadota; class Gammaproteobacteria; order Enterobacterales; family Kangiellaceae; genus Kangiella. The sequence continues at coordinate 6,331 of NZ_JABURJ010000019.1, read as the reverse complement.
ACCATTGATGGAATTCGAGTGGAGTATCCTGATCGTTGGTTATTAGCTCGAGCTTCCAACACAACACCAAGCATTGTGGTCAAGTTTGAAGCAGATTCCAGTGAAGCATTGGAGCAGGTTAAAACGCTGCTGAGGGAGCAGTTATTAACTGTAGCTCCAAAGTTGAAAGTCAATTTTTAGAGTATTCACGTACAAGAAATTGGAAAAATAGAGAGTATTATGACAACCAAAAAAAATTCAAAGCGCAAGGAAGAAATCTTGCAAGCTTTGGCCTTAATGTTGGAGAAAGGCCCTGGGGAAAGAATTACTACCGCAAAGTTGGCGCAGGAGGTGGGCGTTTCGGAAGCTGCTCTGTATCGCCACTTCCCGAGTAAGGCTCGGATGTTTGAGGGGCTGATTGAGTTTACTGAAGAAGCGCTTTTTTCGAGAATCAATCGCATTGCAAAGGAGCAGGATGATATTCGCGAGCAATGCTTTCAGATTATGACGTTGGTTCTAACTTTTGCCAGTCGCAACCCTGGCATTTGTCGCTTACTGACTGGTGAAGCGCTGGCAGGTGAGCATGAGCGTTTAAGAGGTCGCATCAGCCAATTGTTTAACCGTATTGAAACTCAGCTTAAACAGCAGCTCAGGCAGCATGAAGTTGCAGTGAGTGGTAAGTTTAATCCGGATGTGGCCAGCCGAGCTAATTTATTGATGGCAATTGTGGAAGGACGTATTCAGCAGTATGTGCGCACAGACTTTCTACAGTCGCCATTGGCAAGCTGGGATCAGCAATGGCCGCTGCTCAGCAATATGGTAGCTTTGAATTAAGACTAAAACTTATAAGGATTCCCTTTCCGTCAGGTAGTCGACAAACCGGTTTTTAAGGTTTGTCACTTCCTGGCTGGCACAAAGTTTCTGTCCTGCCTCAGAAACATGGCAACTCACTTCCATCACAATCTGCATACTGTCACCTTCCCCCGGGATTCGCGTAATAGATAACGAAACTTGATTTTCAGATTGAGCTTTGCCGGTCACAATGAGCGTGTCAGTGACGATTTCCAGTTTATTTGAAGCGTTTTCATGGGCGAATATCTGGGTAAATTTCCAGGCTTTATCGCATGAAGGTCGGTCTGGGCAGCTATAAATGGCACCAAGATTATCAGCATTACCATTGGTGCGGTTTCTTTCAATCAGTTGCTGTGCCTGGAGTTCCTTGAATCGTACCAGGTCGCTCTGGAACTGCTCTGCAATAGCTTTGATCTTTTCTTCGTAACGAGTGATAGAGTTTTTGTTGGTTTGTATTTGCGACTTAGTTGCCTCTATCTCTTTCAGGGTGTTTTGTGGAACCGCTTTGCCCTGACGTTCAAAATTAGCGGCACGGCTTTGTAGCTCTTCAAGTTTATCGTTCAGATTTGAATTGTGGCCGTTAAGAAGATCGATATTGGCACGCAGTGCAGCTGTTTGATTATTCTCGGTTCTTCGGATGTCTTCAATGGTTTTGTATTGACGCATTAATAGGATGTCGCGACGTCTTTCTTCCATCTGCTTTTTTTGCAATGCTTCGAGTTGTTGCTCTTTGATACGGGCAGCTTCTTTCTCTTCAGTGGTCATTTCAGGAGGTACCACCTGCAAAACTCGTCCCTGCTCATTGATCACCTCATAGCCTACAATGACCGCTTCATCTGGTAAATAATCCTTTACGATGAGCCGTCCATCGCTATCTTTATAACGATAAAAGTTTTTGCCGAATGCGGCCTGGCTAACCAGTAGCAGTGTCAGGGTAAGAAGCAGGAATTTTTTCATAAAGCTCCAGTAACTAGAATGTTATGCCGAAACGCCATAAGTTTGACGATATTCAAGCACTTTATCATAGAAGTCGCCAAATTCTGTGTTGCTTTGCAAATAGTTGACCAGATCGTCTAGCTTGATGATTGAGTAGACAGGGATTCCATAGTCTCGTTCTACTTCCTGTACGGCAGAAAGCTCGCCCTGGCCACGTTCCTGTCTATCCAGCGCAATTAAAACACCACAAGGCTCTGCGCCATTATCCTTGATAATATTGATCGATTCACGGATGGCTGTGCCGGCGGAAATAACATCGTCAATAATCAGCACCTTGCCATGCAGTGCGCTGCCCACAATATTACCGCCTTCCCCATGGTCTTTCTTTTCTTTACGATTAAAGCTGTAGGGTGTGTTGATGTTGTGGTGTTCTGCAAGAGCTACCGAGGTGGTGCTGACCAACGGAATGCCTTTATAGGCCGGGCCAAAGAGCAGGTCGAAGCTGATATTCTGATCAACGATAGTTTGCGCATAACAGCGGCCAAGCTGAGCCAGATCGTAACCACTATCAAATAATCCGGTATTAAAAAAGTAGGGGCTTTGACGACCGCTTTTGAGGGTAAACTCACCAAATTTCAGGACATTCTTGCTGAGCGCTAGCTCAATAAATTGTTTTTGATAGTCTTGCATCGAGGGTTACAAGGGACTGATGGTTGATGTGAGCATGATAGCCGGTCACGATGTAAAAAAAAAGCATCGCTACAAACAAGCAATCAATTAGAGTCGGGAGAGAGGGGCTGAAGCTGGGTCTGAGATTAAACGAATTCCAGCGCTATTTTCTCGTCATCAACACGAACAACGCGCATCGGATGTAGAATCATTTTGCTTTCGTCTTCACCAAGAATCCCTTCGATATGAACCTTCACTACATCACCTGAATTGACTCTGTCACCGAGGTTATTTTTAATGAGGACACCGCCTTCAGAGATATCAAGGCTTTCGGTTAGGAATACTTGCGAGTCATGCTGGCGAACAGCGACGGGCAGGTGAACGGTTACGCGATAAAAACGACGAGCATCTTCCATATAAGGTACTGTGTTAGATTTCATACTCATATCCTTGAGTGGTTTCCGTGAATTCCATAATAATCAAAGACGCCAATAGTGTAAAGAGGCAAAATTGTTGGTCAAACAAACACTTAATCTGCTTGATTTGATTCAATTTTGCGGCAGATATCGACAAATTGTGCCAATGACAGCTGTTCCGCCCGTTCAGTGGGTTTTATGCCCAGCTGCTCAAGACCTGCTTCATCAATGAAGTTTTTCAGGCTGTTGCGTAAGGTCTTACGGCGTTGTCCAAAAGCAGCGGTGACTATCTGATTCAATAGTTTTTCATCCCCCACCGGAAAAGGCAGATTGTCATAAGGCTGCAGTCGAACAATCGCAGACTCGACCTTGGGCGGAGGCTGGAAAGCACCCGGCGGCACTAAAAATAACAGATCGGCCTGACAGTAATACTGAGTCATGACGCTCAGGCGTCCGTAGGAGCTGGTACCCGGTTGAGCGCAGATACGTTCTACTACTTCTTTCTGCAGCATGAAATACATGTCTTTAATGCTTTCACGCTGATTGAGCAGATGAAAAATCAGTGGTGTTGAAATGTTGTAGGGCAGGTTACCAACGACTCTGATTTGTTCATTACTGGCCAGTTGACTGAAATCGAACTTAAGGGCATCGCTGTGGTGGATGGTGAAGTTGTCATGTCCTGCGAATTTCTGTTCCAGTCGCGGAATTAAATCCCGATCCAGCTCGACGACATGCAATTCGGCGACCTTATCGACCAGGTGTTCAGTAATAGCGCCAAGTCCTGGTCCAATTTCCACTAAGCGGTCATTGGCCTGGGGAGTAATTGACTCCACAATTCGCTGAATGTAGTGGTTATCCGATAAAAAATTCTGACCGAATCGCTTGCGGGCCTGATGCCCCTGAACCATACGAGATTTTGACATGAGCTGATAACTTAACGAGTTAGTTCGATTTGCTGTTACGAATCAATTGTTGGGTGAATTGTAGCGCATATTGCATGCTACCGATATCGGCAAGATTGTGGCCGGCAATATCCAGCCCCGTGCCATGATCAACCGAAGTTCGAATGTAAGGCAGGCCAAGGGTTAAATTGATGGCTTTGCCGAAGCCTTTGTATTTCAAGGTAGGCAGGCCCTGATCATGATACATGGCCAAAACGGTGTCGACCTGCTCTAACCATTTAGGCTGAAACGCAGTATCGGCAGGAATGGGGCCAATCAGTTGGGCATTAATTTGAGTTCTTAATCTTTCGAGAGTCGGAATGATAGTGTCGATTTCTTCTCGCCCCAGATGGCCGTCTTCGCCAGCATGGGGGTTCAGCCCGCATACCAGTATTTTGGGGCGCTCAAGGCCAAACTTATTGTGTAAATCCTGCGCCAAAATGCTGATTACTTCGCTTAGAAGCTGTGGTGTGATGGCATCAGAAACCGCTTTTAGCGGAAGGTGTGTCGTGGCAAGAGCCACCCGTAGTCCTTCAGTTGCCAGCATCATGACCACTTTGTCGACACTGCTTTTGTCAGCAAAAAATTCTGTGTGTCCAGTAAAAGGTAATCCTGCCTGATTAATAATGCCCTTGTGCACAGGGCCGGTCAAAATGGCATCCACCCTGTTTTCATAGGCTAACTGGTGGGCTATTTCCAATGTTGTGATCACATACTCTGCATTGGCCTGGTTGAGCTTTCCTGCAACTACAGGAGCCTCTAATTCAACAGGAACAACCCATAGGTGTCCCTTCTGGTGAGCTGTAGGCGCCTGCTCTGGATCAAATTCAGATAAGGTCAGAGGAAGTTGCAGTTGCTGTGCGGTGTCTTTGAGAAGTTTAGGAGAGGCACAAACAAGAAGTTGATCACTATTTTCCAGTTGTGCCAGTTTTACGACAATTTCAGGGCCGATTCCGGCAGGCTCACCTGCCGTTATCAGAATTCTTGCAGGTTTTATCAAGCGTCTTCTTCCACGATTTTCTTAACGTAGGCTTCGTCGCGTAATTCGCGAATCCAGTTCTCGACTTCCTCGCCAAATTTACGCTGCTGCAGAATGCGCATTGCCTGCTGGCGTTTCATGGCGTCTGTCTGATCATCTGTGCGACGGCCCAGTAATTGGACAATGTGCCAGCCAAAGCTGGACTGGAAAGGTTCGCTAATTTCATTAACCTCTAAATCTGCAAGAGTCTGTTCGAAAACAGGGTCATAGACACCCAGATTGTTCCAACCTAAGTCACCGCCAATTTTTGCTGAGCCAGGATCGTCAGAATGCTTCTTTGCTTCATCAGAAAAGTCAGCTTCGCCAGCCATCACTCTTTGGCGAATATTAAGCAGCTGTTGCTTGGCATCGGCTTCGGTTGTGATCGCATCAGGACGAATCAGGATATGACGTGCGTTGGTCTGTTGCACCAGATGTTGCTGTTCGCCACGCTTGTCCTTAATTTTTAAGATATGAAAACCCGATGGACTACGAATGGGTTGTGATATCTCGCTTTTTCTTAAAAAGGTTACCACATTGGCAAACAGGTTCGGCATGTTGCTTTCTGTGCGCCAGCCGAAGTCACCGCCTTCTGCTGCATCAGGACTGTTAGATACTGCTTTAGCAGTTTCGGCAAAGTCGGCACCTGCCTTAAGCTCTTTAATAACGGCAAAGGCTTTCTGTTTGGCTTGGCTTACGGTTTGTTCGTTGGCGCTTTCAGGCACAGCAATAAGGATATGACCTAGGTGATATTCAACCTGATTTTGCGCATTCATTGACTGGATCAGCGAATCTACTTCTTTATCACTGATCTGAATACGACGAGCAACAAAGGCATCGCGTAGCTGACCAGTTAAAATTTCTTTACGTAGATCATCAAGAAAGAGTTCGTAAGAAATACCCTGTTGCGCCAGATTAAGACGAAATTCATCTAAAGACATACCGTTGTTCTGTGCCACCTGGCTAGCATACTGCTGTAATTCTGCAGGCTGAATTTGCATACCTGAGCGTTGTGCCATCTGATATTGCAGACTTTGAATAATCAGCTGCTCAAGAAGTTCTTTTCTCAATACTTCTTCAGAAGGAAGCTGACCACCACGAGAGCGAATTTGCTGTTTGGCCTGAATCACTTTGCGATCGAGTTCGCTTTGTAGGATGACGTCCTCATCCACATGCGCAATAACTTTATCAATAACTTCTGCCTGAAGTGCAAATGCTGCAAGGCATAAAGTAAAACCAACTAATGCTTTTTTAAAAATCATAGATTATTTGCCTAATAAATCTTCGTAACCGTAAATGCTGTCTTCTAAAAACTCTGTAGTGCTGCCGCGCAGACTACCAATCCCTTTTAAGACAAACTGTAAAAAGACGCCGGAGTTGTGTTCATCTTCTTGCCCCGGCAAGATAAATCCTTCGCTGTCGAGCTGAATATTCAAATAACGACGCGCCACTAAACGCACCGCCCAACAGCATGACTCATACTCTAGACCAAGAAAGGAGTCATTGGTTCGATTTTCAAT
>NZ_JABURJ010000145.1 GCF_014762745.1 Kangiella sp. | reverse complement strand
TTGTGCAAAGAGCGAAATTATACGGTAATTCAGGTCATTTTCTAACCTTAAAGCGTGAAATATCGAGATAGTTGTAGCTTTAATCCTGATTGAGGCTCTTCCACACTTGTCATCCCGCTACTTGATAGCGGGATCCAGTGACTATATTTATTCTTTGGCTTGTTGTTTCGCCCTTTTGGCGAGTTACTTTTCTTGGGTGGTCAAGAAAAGTAACCAAAAGAAGACCACCCCGTGATTGAGGTTTCGCTTTGCTCAACTCCCTTCGTATCCGCCAAGCCACTTAACGCACCGTAAAATACGTTCCATCCCTGGCCCGAATTTTACTATTCAAATCATCCAAGATTTGAATTGCTATGTCTTGGCTACTACTCAGCTCAATCAAAAGGGGTTATTGGTGCTATATGTTTAATTAAGAAGAGCGTGATACTATTTGTGTAATTTAAATAATCAGAAGCAAAAATGAAAACACGTTGCGGCTGGGTCAGCGATGATCCACTTTATATTGAATACCATGACACCGAATGGGGTGTGCCGACTTATGACGATCGGGAATTATTCGAGATGCTGTGTCTGGAAGGTGCGCAGGCAGGTCTTAGTTGGATTACGGTGCTAAAAAAACGCGAACACTACCGCAAGGTGTTCGATAATTTCGATGCTGAAAAAATAGCACTCTATGATGAAGCTAAGCGGGGACAGTTACTTTCCGATGCGGGGATTATCCGTAATAAACTTAAAGTGAATGCCTTTATCGTCAATGCGCAGAATTATTTACGCATCAAAGAGCAGCAAAGTTTCAGCGACTATTTATGGCAGTTTGTTGGTGGTGAGCCCATTGTTAATAACTGGAAAAGTCTTAAGGAAGTTCCTGTCACTACGCCTGAGTCAGATGCCATGTCCAAGCAATTGAAGAAAGACGGTTTTAAGTTTGTCGGCTCTACTATCTGCTACGCCTTTATGCAGGCGACCGGGATGGTGGATGACCATACGATGGATTGCTTTAAAAAATAAAAACATCTTTTTTACCCTGAGTTTTGTTATACGTCTTTTTATCGCCAGGTATTTAAGAGCCGGTGTAAGATCTTTATATAACTAAGGTCCTGCTGATGGCTTCGCTACGAAAGGTGCAAAGTAAGCTGTTAAATCCTGATAGAGCTCTTCTGTCCAGGATAGCTCAGGGATAGGTGATAACTCATTCTTTCTTGGATCTCGTGGGGCGATAGCGACCTCTATATTGTGGTGGCCAATGTCACTGGCCAGAACAAATAACTCTTCCGCAACCTCGTCTCCCATGGCTAAACATCCTATTGATACAGCCTTACCGTGGATAAAGATGTTAGTACCCGGTTCGTTTCGCCCTTCTGCATTAGCATGCGTTAAGTCAAAATCATTCGGGTAATTTAACTTCATAGATAAGTGGTAAGAGCTATTGGGATTTAAATATTCTATTCGATAGATGCCTTCAGGAACCTGCATATCGCCTTCGCGCAGTTTGGGTCCGGCGACTCCACTTTGAGCAAGCACAGAATAGTTGCGAATGAAAACCGGGTTTGCTGCTGAGGTGTCCCATAGCTCAAGTTTTGCTTCTTCTTTTATGGCTATCAGCGCCACAGAGTCAGGCGGATAGTTTGAGCCAGCGGCTGCAAAGTATGGAGCCATTCGGTCTCGGGCTTCCTCGCCATAAGTCTGAATCACATCCTCAACAGTGCGAGCTCCAGCAACCTTAATGTATAAAGGGTGCCAGTAAGCGCGACCATAATTAAAAATAAGGTAAATTCCGGTAAGCGTGGCAAGAAGAAAGACCAGAGAAAGAATGTGTTTCATGGGCATCCGAGCTAAATAATTTTTTTAACTGTAGCTCAATCATTTGAGCGCGGCAAATCTTAATCTTTTGCCGAAGGTTTATTTCGTTTGAGATAACCGGCGAGTTGTTTAGCGATGCTGACAATGGAACCAAAGACACCAATGATGGCTGCGCTAACTAGAATACCGATTTTGACTTTGCGGCTGAACAGATCCCATTCGCCGAATTGTTCAGCAAGTACAAAGCCGATAATCAACACCGAAATGATATAGCAGATGATGGTAACTTTGGGCAGCGCCTGAAATCGAACCATTGCTTATATGGTGCCCAGGCTGAAAAATTCACCGGCTGAAATAACACCGAGATGCTTTTGATCGTCGATGACTCTTTCTTCGGCGCGTTCCACCAGTTCATAAAAGACATTGCGGTGAATCAGGGCGTGTAGATTACGACGTACCATAATATAAGGGGATGGCTCACCGGTTTTGGAATCATATTCAACCCAGATTGGGTTGTCTTTGGTGAGAATAATCTGGTTGTCGCAATTATCCTCAAAGCTAATGACTGGCCCTTCGACAGATTCCTTAACCTGTATGCGGATCACTAAGAAGGGGGCGTCTTCCACTCGTATCCCCAGCTTTTCCACTGGCGTAACCAGGAAATACTTATCGTCTTCTTTCTTCAGGACTGTCGAAAATAGTTTGACCAGGCGTTGGCGGCCAATGGGCGAGCCCTGATAATGCCAGCTACCATCACGTTTGATGACCAGTTCCATATCGCCGCAAAAATCAGGGTCCCACTTTTCAACCGGTGGTAAAGATTGCCCGTCGCTGGATTTCTCGAGCTCGGCCAGAATCTGGCCAAGATCTTTAGAAGGGCGGGTTTGTTGATCGGGGTCTGAACTACTCATTGTTAAGCTGCCAAGCCTTTTTTGATCAGGTAACGATAGGGAGCTTGTTCAGTATCACTGCCAATCAGCTGGTGATCCATAAAAGTACAGAACTTGGGAATATCGCGGGTAGTGGAAGGATCGTCAGCAACAACCAGCAAAACCTCACCATCCGCCATCTTGCGAACATTGAGGCGCACCATCATCACAGGCTCAGGGCAGCGCAGGCCGAGTGCATCAAGTTTGCGGTCGTATTGATCAAAGTTGAGCTGTGTCATAGTGTGGTAAAACAATTGCTGTATGCTGGAATTGTGCGAATTTTAGACTTTTTCACCGCTGACATGAAGCAAATACCACTTTAGATAGTGACTATATATCAATTCATTAGATAAGATTGATTTTAACTAATTAAGTGATTAGGTTAGCATGGTTGTGAAATAGAGACTTAAGGAGAATATCAATGAATAAAGCAATTAATATCGGAATCAATGAAGATCATCGCGAAAAAATTGGCGATGGTTTATCACGTCTATTGGCAGACACCTACACCCTCTATCTGCAAACTCACAATTTTCACTGGAACGTCACTGGGCCATTCTTCCAGTCATTGCATACCCTGTTCGAAACTCACTACACCGAGTTAGCGGTAGCAGTGGACGACATTGCAGAGCGTATTCGTGCATTAGGAATACTGGCACCAGGAACCTATAAAGAATTCGCTAAGTTAACCAGCATCAAAGAAGTAGAAGGCAACATCAGTGCCGAAGAAATGCTTGAGCGCTTGGTGGACAGCCATGAAACGGTAGTTAGAACCGCACGTGAAATATTGCCACTGGCACAGGAAGCAGATGACGAATCTTCAGCCAGCCTGATTTCAGATCGCTTGGTGGTGCATGAAAAAACTGCATGGATGTTAAGATCTCATTTGCAGAAGTAATAGTACTGTCATACCGCGGTACCGAGGGCACTTCCTTCGGTCGCACCACGGGCATTTCCTTCGGTCACCTGCCCGAATTTTACTATTCAAATCATCCAAGATTTGAATTGCTATGTCTTGGCTATAACTCAGCTCAATCAAAGGGGTATTGGTGCTATGTGTTTAGCAGTGATACTTCTTGAGACTTTTGAACGAATAGCGCTACTTTCACCAGGAATGAAATTTTCTAAGATTTTCAGGTACAACATTCTGCATACTTGAAAATAAACAAGTATAAAACTCAAGCAAAACTCGCCATCACTTGATTACGCCCTTCATTTTTCGCTTTATATAACAAACGATCGGCACGATTGATAACCAGATCCAGTGTCTCATCTTCCGGCATATATTCAGTGACGCCAAAGCTGGAGGTGACGGTTAAACCTGGCGCTATATCGTCGAAGTTATAGCTTTCAAAGTATTCGCGCAGTCGTTCGGCTATGGTGTAGGCAGCTTTAATATCTGTATCAGGTAGTAATATCAGGAATTCTTCACCACCGATTCGCCCCACTGTGTCGCTTTCCCTTAACACTGCTTCGCAGATATTGCGGGTGGCCTGAATCACTCTGTCGCCGACATTATGACCAAACCGATCGTTAATGCTTTTGAAGAAGTCGATATCAAAAAGAATGACGCTATAGGGTTTGCGCCCCTGCCCGGTGGCTTTATGTTGAAGCTCTAATGTGCGGAACACATGGCGGCGATTGGGGAGTTTAGTCAGATTGTCGGTAAAGGCCATTCGATGATTGGCTCTGGCCAGGCTGCGGTAACGCAGCATAATCCAGAGCGCGATACCAACCACAAGCAGCAACAATAGGATTAATACCCAAAGGATATAACTGTACTTTTTGCTTTCTTCGACGTACTGAGTGTTCAGTTTATTTTCCTGTTCTAACAACTTATTCTCAAACACCAGCCGCTCCTGATCGAGCTGCTCCCGCGAGAGGTTAGAAACATAGGTAAGACTGTCGTTGAATTGTGTTCGATATTGAGTATAAGACTGGTTAAGCAGTTGGTAGGCTTCTTCAAAGTTACCGTTTTCAAAGGCAAGCTGGCTCTCCAGTCGATTGATGTAGTGAGCATCTTGGCTGCCGAGCTGACGAGCATATTCTTTAGCCAGTTCCAGATGTGATTGTGCTTTATCAAGCTGGCCAAGCTCAGTGTAAATTTTTACCAGCTCAGAATTAATTTCAAAACTGAATAACTCTTCACCCACTTGCTTGTGCAGTTGCTGCGATAAGAGGATTTCATTCAAGGCATTTTCATATTTTTCCTGATCCACCAGCATGCGCCCTCTGACCTGATGAGCATAGGCTTTTAGAGAAACATCGTTAGTGTTGCTTGCAATCTCAAATGATTTGTTTAGATATTCATCGGCAAGCTCAAATTGCTCGGAGGCACGATAGGAGTCAGCAAGATTGACGTATAAATAAGTATTTTGGGTGAATTGAGGATTGGCTTCCATGATCTCAATCGATTTCTGCAGGTAATCGATAGCGGAGGGATAATCATTGAGAGCGCCGTAAAGAATCGCGAATACGTTGTAAGTTTCGACCAGTTGAAACGGGTCATTACTTTCGTAGGCGTGAGATAGTGCCAGTTCCATTAGCTCGAAAGCTTCCTGATAGCGGTACATATAAGAGTTGATGTATGCCCGCTCTAAAACAATATCGCTCAGCTTATTATCCGGCCATGACTCGCGAACATCGCGGTATAGCGCATCGGCGGTATGTTTGGCGTCAGTAAGATTACCCTCAGTGCGTAAGACCAGCATCAGCACATAGTTGTATTCCTGATAGAGGCTTGCCAGATCAACGGCATTGACCAATGGTTTGGCAATGTTCAGGTATTCACGGGCACGCAGCGGATCATTGGTATGGATGTAATAGTCCGCAACAAGAATATTGGCCAGCGCTTCGGAGTGTGGATCAAGTTGGTTATTAAGAATCGTTTGTAACTTGTTAAAGAAGGAGTCCTGACTTCTTTCAGGGATAGAGAGTTTGCCCATGGCGTAGAGCTGATTTTGTAACGGCAAGTTATTAGCTGGTGCAGCGGCAAAGGTCAGCGCGCTTCCCAATAATAACAGCACCATCAATAATGATTTGAGCTTTAACACATTAATCCCTTAATTGTTGTATTAGTAGAATGTGAATTAAGCCACTTTACCGCAAATTGATGCAAAAATGAACAATGCCGTAATGCAAATTTGCATTACGGCATTGCAAGATTGAAATAATCTATTGAGAAAGACTATTCAAAGAAGAAAGCAGGACGCTTTTTTTCCTCTGGAGCCAACTGATTCATGGTCTGGGCATCATACAGACGACCATTCAACATGACCATATTGACCTTTTCACTGTTCTTCAGGTTTTCCAGTGGATCAGCGTCAAGAATAACCAGATCAGCCAGTTTGCCTTCCTTGATAGAGCCAATTTCATCAGCCATGCCAAGGATCTTAGCACCGTCCATTGTGCCTGCTTCGAGCGCTTGATGCGGTGTCATACCGCCCTGCTCAAACATCCACAGTTCCCAATGAGCTGCCAGACCTTCGCGCTGACCGTGCGCACCGATACCGACTTTAACGCCTAAGTCACGTAATTCAGCAGTAACCGTAGCGTTATTGAAGTGGTTGTAATCCTCATCCGGTGCGGTATAGCGACGGCGTGACACAGGATCAAGAATTTCGCGCGGCACAAACTTGGTCAATAACGGATGGTCAAAGACTTTAGTTTTGTCATACCAGTAGCGCTCGCCCCAGATACCGCCGTACGCAACGCCAAGAGTTGGCACGTATGAGGTCTGGCTCTGGCTCCACAATTGCTTCACATCATCATAGATTTTTTCTACCGGGATTGAGTGCTCAATAGTAGTGTGGCCATCAATCACCATAGAAATGTTATGCATAAACAATGAACCGCCCTCAGGCACAACTAACAGGCCTGTTTGGCGGGCTGCTTCCAATACCTGCTGGCGCTGGTCGCGACGAGGCTGGTTGTAACTCTTAACCGAGAAGGCACCGACCGCTTTCATGCGCTCAAGGTGACCAACCGCATCTTGCAGATTATCCACTTCGGCAGTGATGAAATGATTCGCGCCATACAAAATAGTACCGGTCGAGAACAAACGAGGTGCTGTAATGACACCGGCTTTCTGCATTTCACTGGCCGAGAATACCGCTTCGGTATCCGCTGATGGGTTATGCGTTGTGGTGACACCGAAAGCTAATGAAGCCAGCGCATTCCAGTTGGTCTGAGGCTGGATCTGGTCATTGGCGTAAGGGCCATGCCAGTGCACATCGACTAAACCAGGGATAATGGTTTTGCCGGCAACATCAATGGTCTTAGCGCCCGATGAGATAGCAACATCGCCACGAGAGCCAACGGCCTTGATGCGGTTATCTTCAACGACAACAACACCATCTTCGATAATTTGCTCGCCTTCCATAGTGATGACTTTGGCACCAACAAGAGCAATCGAAGTATCAGGCTTATCCGCTTCAACCGTAAAGTTAATGCGGGTTGCTTTCGCTTCAGGAGCTTCGGCATCTTCGTCAGTCTTTGCATTCAAGAACTCGAAACGTTCATTAAGCGCTTGTTGATACAAGTCCGGGCCCAGTGACCAGGCTAATGATTTGCTGTCTTCAGACCAGGCCAGATTGTTACCAGCAAATTTCGAGAATTTGCGTACCGGCAAGTTATTAGCGCCTGGGCCAGTGCTAATCGCTTTACCACTTTGTACAAATGGCGTGACATAAACCTGATAACGCTGGGTGAAAGCTAGCCACTGTTGATCAGGCGAGACTGCGAAGTCACTGATCCAGTTGCCTTCATAATGCTCCTGCATTTCGTTACCGCTCAAGTCAGTGCTCACCAACTTAGTGCTGTAAGTTTCGCCACTTGGAGTGGTTTGTGAGAAGAATACGCGATCAGAGCTACCAGCGAAGAATGGATTGTTGCCACGCTTGGACAGGACATACTGTTTATCATCATCAAGGTTAATGGCGATGATGCCAGTGTCTTGCGAATACAATGGGCTGGTCAGGTAGCCACCGGAAATGGCCTGTGCGACAACCGTCTCACCATCCGGGCTGATGCTTGGATTGGTGTAATGACCAGGTTGCTCAGAAACGACTTTGCCACTACCGCCACGGGCAGAAGCCACGCGAATAGTACCTAGAGTTTTATCATCCCAGGTGGTGTAAACAATTTTGCTGCCGTCGGCAGAAAAACGCGGGTAAAACTCAAAATGTTCATCCTGACGGGTTAAACGCTTAGGCTTACCATTTGGCAGACTCATGGTGTAGATTTTGCCCAGTGCCTGGAAAATGGCCTGATCACCGTCTGGAGACACCTGCAACCAACGCAGCATTTTCGCGTTGAACTTAGCTTCATAGGCAGCATTTTTCTGAGTCATGGCCTGACGCATTTCGCGACGGTCATTGACCTCAAAAGGAATATTGCTCACTTCTTTAGAAGCAACGTCAATTTTATGCAGCTTGCCCTGCGCCCAGAACACGATTTCGTCGCTATCTGGAGTCCAGGCAAAGTTTGGATAAACGCCGTGAATCGCCCAGGTTTCCTGCATATCGCGCTCAAGACCCTCGTAAATCGGGAACTCAGCACCGGTCTCACGGTTTTTCAGGAACAAAGCACTTTGTGCACGAATACGACGCACGAAAGCGATGAACTTACCGTCTGGCGAAGGCGTCGGACGCACCGCGCCACCAGGGCCATCGATCCAGGTTTCGATATCGCCGGTTTCGCGGTTAATCGCAAACACTTCATAAATCTGGTCATTAGAGTCTTTGCTGTACTCGAAGTAACCGCCTGGCGTTGAATCGCGCGAGAACAGAACGTATTTGCCGTCAGGCGTAAAGGCTGGCTCGCCCAGATCTTTCTGCTCATTCGGACGCTTGTTTAACTGAACGCCGCTACCGCCTGACTTATGGTAAAGCCAGATTTCGCCCGCGCCTAAAGAGCGAGTACCGGTAAAGTGCTTACGCGCCGCGATATAGTTACCGTCAGGACTCCACACAGGATTGTTCAATAAACGGAAATTCTCTTTAGTCACCTGATATTGGTCGGAACCATCGGTATCCATGACCCAGATATTGTCGCCGCCACCCTGATCGGTGGTAAACGCCAACTGCTTGCCATCAGGCGAGAAACGCGGCTGCATATCCCAGGCCATGCTGTTAGTAATGTTAGTCGCCTTACCGCCAGACATCGGCATGGTGTAGATATCGCCCAGTAAATCAAAGGCAATCGTCTCGCCATCAGGGCTCACATCAAGATTCATCCAGGTGCCTTCATTGACCTGAATATTCGCAAAAATAGGAGTGCCGGGAGGGTTGTTCACATCCCACTTAGCCTTGTCCTCGTCTGCCGCCGTAGCTGAATTCGCCACAGTCCCCAAAGACAGCACCAACAGGCTGGATAAGATAGATAATTTCTTCATTGCCAGACTCTTTCGTTAGTTAATGAAAATGACTCAACCTAGCAATATAGAGAGGCAAAAGCCAATAGGCAAAAGATCAGCCAAGTAAATTGTAAGAAAAGGTTAAATGGTAGAAACGGTAAGCTAGAGCAACTGATTGACAGTAGCCACATTAGTTTTTATTATCCATAAGTGTTTGTTAGATATAAAAATTTAATACTCAAGGGCAAAGGAGTGGGAAATGGTAAAAAAATTAATAATATCCTTACTGTGCATTGGATTTCTCATAAGTTGTTCAAGTAATGACGAAGGAGCCTCTGCAGAGCAGATTGGTAATGCCTTGGCAATGCAGTTACCAACAGGATTAGAAGTAGATGATGTAGAAATTCAGGTAGCAGAAAACCTAGGAACGAAAGTTGAGCCTGAATTTCAGACTCGCTCTAAAGTAACTCTCCGTTATGCCGAGAATTTTTATGAGCAAATCAATACTGGTTTCAAACTGGATAAGCCAGTAGTAAAACAGATAAGTTCAGAGGGGGACGTCATAACGGGTACACTTATCACAAGCTCAAGGTTGAATGGCGAAAAATGGGATGTTTATATTGAAAAACGTAATTTCCCACCTGTTTATGGAAAAGCTGAGAGTCAATTTGGCGTATCTGGTTTTGTCATGGACGGTTCAGACGAACATAAAGCTCTTATCGAAAAATTTGAGGAAGACCAGCGTGTCGCTGCAGAATTAAAAGCAAAAAAGGAAGCTGAAGAAGCCGAAGCTCGTAAGCAGAGAATAGCTGATCTAAGAGAAGCACTAACTGGCCGATGGGTAGCAAAACAACCAGCTATCCATAACGGGAAAGTCTGGGCTTCTCGTAAAGGCGGTCAACTGGGTATTCAATTAGAGATTGAAGCAGGCGAAGGTCAAGTAGGAGCGGGAAAAGGTGATTACAACAAGCCCGCAGACGAATTGATAGTTCCCATATCGTTCAAGATTGACGAGAGTGGAAATTTTGCAGCATTAACTTTTACTAAAGATGTTGAGCATGACTCTTTACAATTTGGAGTCGGGCCTAGGTTTCAATGGAAAATGACAGCTGATGGAGCATTATCATTTGATGGTACTCGTAATGAATGGGAGCTAGTATTAGAAAAAGAAGGTGATGCCCTTGCTAACAGGTTAGCAACGATTGAAAGTTATCAAAAAAAACAAAAAGAGTATGAAAAACTGATCGAAAAGCACCAGGCTTTTATTGCTAAGGGTGAGCTTGATGATTTAAATCTAAGGACTAAAACCTACGCGCATTATTTTGTAATTGGGGGTACAGACGGTAAAGTTTATGGTGATGAGCAATATTACGGTGGAAGTGATGTAGCAACTGCTGCAGTTCATAGTGGTGCGCTAAAAGAAGGGCAGGCAGGAATAGTAAAAATTGCCAAATATGACAATCGAATCTATTTTAAAGGGACGATTAAAAACGGTATCACGTCAGAAAGTTACAACCGGACTAGGAACCCTTATACCATCGAGCTTGTTGAAGCATTACCTTAGAAATAACATAGCCTTTTATATGCAGGGTAACCTTTGATTACCCTGCAATTCCACTTACAAAGTACTAATCAAAAATTATAAAAGCAATTATCGACGTATAAAAAACTAAACCCTGAGTTGAAATATTTTAAGGTGATTAATTCTTCTTCCACTGTCCCCAAGGGTCATTGCTATTCTTTGTGTGCTTTGTCGAACGATTTCTTTTGTTCTCGTCATATTCCGCCGCTTTTTTTTCGCGCTTTTCGCGTAACTGTTCAGCATCTTCCAAGCTTAACTCGGCAGGTTTTCCCGGTTTTTGGTCGTCTGGCACGATCCGGTCTCGCGGAGGAATCTGTAACTCGTCGGCAGGCACTTGCGGTATGCTCTTGTATTGATACATATAAAACGCTTCCACTTTTTCTCGCGCCCATGTGGTGTTTTTAAGAAATTTGACGCTGGAAGCAATGCTGGGATTGGTCTTAAAGCAGTTGATGTTCAAATACGCATAAAGGATTTCAAAGCCATAGTGATCCACCAATTCAGTGACCAGGGCTTTTAAACCAACGCCATTCAAGGGGTTATTCTTGTAATTTATTTCATCGGTCATACCAATATCCAGCAAAAAGGGAAGCGATGGCTCATTATAGCCGAGGCGAGAGAAACTAAAACCATAGATATAAATTAGTTAACCGAGGGTTGTGCGTGTCCATTAATGCCCCAAGATAAGTTCACTGGCTGGGTCGATCTTTATAGAATGATGAATTAAGGATGGTGAAAGTTTCAACCAAATCAATATTACCATCTTCATCAGTGTCCAGTTGCTTTCCTGTGATTGGGTGAGGAGCGCAATTGCGCTCAATTGGTGGAAAATTTACTTCATTGCGAAGGATCTTCGCGGCAAGACAAATCTCAACCGTATCCTTATCAAGCCATGACCAAGAGTCGGGGATGCCGGTAGCATACAATAATCCCTTCTCGAAATTCACAACAACCAGTCCTGAAGCCGTTCCATCGCCATAAAGAGGTGAATTTTTAATGGGGTCAGAGTAAAAACTCCTTTAATTTACTCTGAAAATCATAAGTCGCCCCCTCCGTTGAGGCATCCAGAGGTATACTCAG
>NZ_JABURJ010000045.1 GCF_014762745.1 Kangiella sp. | reverse complement strand
CGCTGCATTTCGGTCACTTCTTCTGGCCGCTCATCTATCAGAAGAACGATCAGCATACACTCTGGGTGATTGCTGGTAATCGATTGGGCAATGTTTTGCAGCATCATGGTTTTACCGGCTTTTGGCGGCGAAACGATGAGTGCGCGCTGGCCTTTACCGATAGGGGCTGCCAGGTCAATGACTCGCGCTGTAATATCTTCGGTTGAGCCATTACCACGCTCCATACGCATACGTTCGTCTGGGTGGAGTGGAGTAAGGTTTTCAAAGAGAAGTTTGTTGCGAGAGTTTTCGGGGCTGTCGTAGTTGATTTCTGCGACTTTCAGAAGGGCAAAATAGCGTTCACCATCTTTCGGTGGGCGTATTTTGCCGAAAATGGTATCGCCCGTTCGCAGGTTAAAGCGTCTGATTTGGCTTGGGGATACATAGATATCATCAGGACCAGCCAAGTATGAGCCTTCTGCTGAGCGTAGGAAACCGAAGCCGTCGGGAAGAATTTCGAGAACTCCACCACCAAAAATATCTTCGCCGCTTTTCGCGTGATTCTTCAATAGACCGAAGATGATGTCTTGTTTGCGCATACGCGCCATGTGGTCGAGACCAACGGCTTTCGCCATTTCAGACAGCTCTTGAGCTGACTTTTGCTTTAATTCAGTTAGATTCATAGTGTCGAATTGTTGATTGAAACATAGAAACGTCTTGAAACGAGTTCCTGTGAAATAAAATTATTTGGAAAAGATACGGAATTTGCCCCAGGGGCTTAGAGACGCTTTTTTATTAGCTTGCTCAATGTAGCATTAGTTCTGCGGGGTGTCTAGTGTTTTGACCACCACTTAAAAATCACAAAAAAGAGGCCGCAGCCTCTTTTAAGTATCAATTTGACATTATACGTTGCTGTCGATAAATGCCATTAACTGAGATTTTGATAAAGCACCGACTTTAGTTGCTTCTATGTTACCACCCTTGAATAGCATCAGGGTAGGGATACCACGAATACCATATTTTGGAGGCGTTTCGTTGTTTTCATCAATATTAAGCTTGGCAACTTTAACTTTACCCTCATACATCTCAGCTACTTCGTCGAGAATAGGCGCAATCATTTTGCATGGGCCACACCATTCTGCCCAGTAATCGACCAATACTGGCTGATCAGAGTTTAAAACTTCTGCTTCAAAGGTTGCATCAGTCAGATATACAATTTTGTCACTCATCAAATTTCTCCTGCTATTTACTTGCGCTTGGCTCTGTACATACGCACAATGGCACTATTTCAAACAATCGCGCCTGTTAATGCAAGCGCTAATGGTAAAAATTACCTTATGGATACATCGCATCTATCGACCATTAGATTTTCCGATCTAGGACTAGATCCCAAATTGCTCAAGGCCGTTTCTGACCTTGGCTTTGAATATTGCACGCCGATTCAGGCGAAAACCCTGCCTTTATTACTTAAAGGCCAGAATGTTGCCGGTCAGGCACAAACCGGAACCGGTAAAACTATCGCCTTTTTACTGGGCATCATGAACGATATTCTAACATTGCCTGAAATCGAAGGTCGCCGTAAAAATGAACCCCGTTCATTAATTATGGCACCGACTCGCGAGCTGGCAGTGCAGATTGCCAAAGATGCCGTCCAACTGGGCAAATATACCGATCTCAAGATTCGAGTGGTATATGGGGGCGAGGATCATGAAAAACAACGCCAGCAACTGATCGATGGTGTTGATATCCTGATTGGCACCACTGGTCGTCTGATTGATTACTATAAAACCAAGGCCTTTGGCCTGGAAGCTATTGATAGCGTGGTTCTTGACGAAGCCGATCGTATGTTCGATCTGGGCTTTATTAAAGATATTCGTTATTTATTTAATCGCATGCCACCTGCTACTGATCGCCTCAATATGTTGTTCTCAGCCACCCTGTCGCACCGTGTTCAGGAACTGGCTTATGAGCATATGAACAACCCACAGCATGTGCAAATCCAGGCCCAACAGGTCACGGCCAAGAAAATTCGTGAAGCCTTATTCTACCCAAGTCGCGAAGAGGCATTACCATTATTGGTCGGCCTGATGAATCGCCTGCAGCCAGAAAAGGCGATTGTCTTTACTAATACCAAACGCGCTGCCGAGCATGTCTGGGCCTGTTTAGCTGGCAATGATATTAAAGCTGAACTGCTAACCGGCGATGTTCATCAGAAAAAGCGTCTACGCCTTTTGGATGAACTCAAAAACGAAAATGTCAGCGTGCTGGTCTGCACCGACGTTGCCGCACGTGGCTTACACATTGATGGCATTACCCACGTGTTTAATTATCACCTGCCGGATGATGCCGAAGATTATGTGCACCGCATCGGACGTACCGCGCGGGCTGGTGCTGAAGGTGATGCCATCAGCTTTGCCGGCGAAGATTTTGCCATGAATCTAACCGCTATCGAAGAGTATGTTGGTCACCCCTTACCAAAACTGGAAATCAAATCTGAATATCTGGCCAACTTAAAGCCTTCATTACCAATTCAACAGAAGCGACGCCACCCAACACAACGTCGCAGCGGTGGCAAACCTCGCCATCCACGAAACTGATATTCCTTTCAATAATTAATAACCATTAAAAAAGGCTACCTGAGTAGCCTTTTTTAATTCTCAACATCCCAAAACCGTTACTGCTGCGCCAAATTTAAATTCATGGATTTATTGATAAGCACCACGCGCATTTGTGCTTCCTCAATAGTCGCAGGCTCCATTACCATGGTTAAATCTTTCTTCAGATCCAGATCGCGGCCGGTTTCTTGTTCCAGAATGGCTTCCAGTTCCTCGATATCCAGATCGCCATCAAACTTTACAACACGTGTTCCATCATCATCATGCAAACTGCCCTGGGTACCCGGTAAATAGATGGTGCCATTATTAAAGTCCACAGCGAATGCTATAATGCCCGGGATCAAAAACAACAACAGACCTAAACCATCCAATACCGCTATTGAAGGATCGATTCGCCCATCAACCTGCCCCTTCCGTTCAGGGTGCAGAATCGTACCGCAACCCGACGCATTAAATAAAAATACTGCGATTACCAGATAACTGATTAACTTCTTCATCTTGTTCTCCTTATTGTTTGGAAGATCAACACCTTACATCTTGATACTTTTTGTACCCACAAATCAAATGGCATTCAGATTTTTGCGCGAACTAGCTCACAAAATATTATAGGATTTTGATTTATTTTACTTTATTTGTCACTTTTCATTAGGTAGGCTAGTCTTTCCAATGGAGTCGTTAACATAAGGAAATAATTATGAAAAAGGTACTAATACTCTCTCTAGCCGCTTTGGGCCTTAGTGCATGCTCTACGGCTAGCACTAATAATTTTGTATCTGAGCAGGCTGGCGCTGACTCACCTGAACAACAGATTTGCTTTTATACAAAAAAACAAGGTTGGAATATTAAAGAAAAAACGTGCATGTCAAAACAAAAATACCAGACCAGTAGAGTGTCTTTCATGCCCAACAGCAGCCAATCTCAGTCCAGTCGCCCTATTTCGGTTGACGATTTACCACATTCAAGCAAGTAATTATGATTAATTGAGCCAATACAATCATCGGCTCTTACATATTCAGTTACACTTCTTAGGTTTCAGTTAGTTTCTCTGTCTGTTAACTTTTCACAAATTTACCTAAAAAAGGGATAGTCATGTTAAAAAAATTATCATTCTTATCATTAATACTTTTCGTATCAGCTTGTGCAACAAACTCTTCTGTAGCGGATAAAGACGTTGCAGAAACTGGAGAGCAACTTGCTTCTAAAGAAAATAATGACCAACAAATCATTTGTAAACGCACTCAAAAAGTAGGCACTCACTTTAAGACCAAGCAGTGCTGGACTAAAGAAGATTATGAAGATCTACAAGAAAAAAGTAGGCAGGCCATTGAAAATGCTCAAGGCTCCAGTATGACGGGTCCAGAAGGACGTTAAGAGAATCAAAAAGGCTACCTCGGTAGCCTTTTTATTTTTATAACCCTACTGCTTAATTATTGCTTCACTAAAACTGGTGGATGTGCTCTTTACCCAGTCCCGCGCTGATTCCGAATCCGATTCTTCATAAACATATAGATAGATAATCTTTTTTTTCACATGAAGGACATTTAAACCCATGGTAGTCCTAACCACTTCTGAAATTCCTTCCACATTGACATCGGTTCTCATTAAATGCATAGCTGAAAAGCGTTGCCCCTCATTGTAAAAAGTCTCCAATGGCACATTCTCAGAAACTTTGAATGCCATTTCGACCGAGTATTTATCGCTGATCGCTTTTGACCCCTTTTCGGATAGCTCATCTATTTTAGATTGTATTGCACGGGTCATATCATCGTACTGAGTATCCAGATAATTTCTTAACTGAGTGAATTCAGAATCAGTTACCGCCCTGTTTTTAGCCGGTCTATAAGTTTGTACAACGATATAGCGATTATACTGTGGTTCATCCCCTCTAACCTCAGCAGCTATATCACTATTCTGCAATTTAATATCTAATAATTCGTTAGTTGGAGGAACAAAACTGAGCATAATGTCATACATAAAATGACTTTGCCCAATACTCTGGAAGCCTTCGACCTGCGGAAGCTTAATTTCTGTCTCGCCAATTAAGATCGTATCTTCTGCATAAACAACTGAAGCAACAAACAGCAGCAACCCCAGTACTATTTTTTTGATCATTTCCATTTCTCCACGACTTCTTTAATTCTGACTTCTCTGCGGCCAACATGATCTTTGATCTGTTGCGCTAATTCACTCTGCTTCTTTTCTTTATCGGTTTCAATGATGAGTTCTGGCACTTCTGCCGGTACTCGTTGTTCATCAAAGGCCACTAAGGTAAAGTGCGCCGTGGTACTGAGCACATCACCCTCTTCGCCGCCTTTATCGACGAACACATCGGTGCGTACCATCATTGAGGTTCTGCCTACCAACACTACTTTAGCTACCGTTTTAATTCTATCGCCGACAAAAATAGGCTTTTTAAATATCACTCGCTCAACAGATGCCGTTGATACAGTTTTTTCTGCATAACGGATTGCGGCCATTGCAGCTGTTGTATCCATAATTGCAAGCAATTCACCACCAAACATGTTGCCGTATGGATTGCTCTGGTTTGGAAAGACAAAGTTCCATGTTTCAATTTCTTCTGCTTTCTTCTTATTGCGTTCTGCCATAGTGTTTGCCTACTGGTTTAAAAAATTAATCATAGGTTGCCATATTCCTTTAACGATTTCCTGCTTTTTCCTAAATAATCCAAAGTGACCGATGCGTTTCAGTTCTAAATCCTGTGGCAGTATATATTGGGTTATTCGGTGACTGTTAGAGTAATGAGACAAGAGGGCATCTCTTGAGGATTGTGGGGCATACCAGTCGTCTGAAATAGTCAAAGCAAAGATATCCGCTCGAATTTTTTCGTACCCGGACAAGTCCAGACCATGTTTTGCAGTAAATAAATAATCTTCTGACTTTGCCCACTCAACCCATTGCTTAACCGCATGTTTGGGTACCGGAATAGGCCCCAGCATCTTCGAATGGAAAAAGTCCCCTCGCTGGAGCAACATCATTAAGGGCATCGCTAAATACCACATGGCCGCCAGCAGGTATTTTTGCATCCCCATCCAGGCACGCCAGGCGCCGACGCCTGTCGCTGCCAGAATAACCTTGCTAAATTTATCAGAAGAGGGAGCCAAACCCAAAATCTGGCCACCGGCACTATGGCCAAGATAATACAACTCATCAGGCTTATAGTGCTTTTCGACATATTGTATGACACCCTCTAAATCCAGCTGCCCCCAATGCTGCATCAGCATATCACTTGCTGGCATAGTGCCTTCCTTAGACTGACCAATCCCTCTATAGTCAAAGGTAATACAGTTAATACCCTGCTCAGCAAAGTAATTGGCAACATGCTTATAGTACTGATGTGGAACGCCAAACGCCGAGCCAATAATAATCAGCCTACTGGTTGAGTTTTCGGATTCTACTGGATATAAGGTAGCAGATAGCTCAAAGCCATCTTTTGCTGGAATTGTGATTTTTTGATGGGGATAAGACAAACTGATACCCGATAATAGTGACTAAAACTACATAAATACCTGATATCAAAGTGAAAGGCCAGTGGTCTGGCCTTTTTATTTACTGTTGAGCGAAGACTTTTTGCAGCAATTCGGTTGTTCTGGCCAAAGGGTCGCGGCGAATTTTCGCTTCTTCCTCTGCCACCAATAAGAAGAGGCCATCCATGGTTTCGCTCATCACATATTCTTCGATATCAAGGTTAGGTTTTTCGGTAAACGGAATATTGTCGTAGGTGGTCAGCAAGCGACGGTAATCACTGTAAAAGCCGACTTTTTGCATGTTATTGCTAATAATGGGGGCAAACTTCTGCTCCAGTTGACGCTCAGTTTTATTTCTAAAGTATTGTGTCGCCGCATTGTCGCTGCCACGCAAAATACCCCAGGCATCCTGCACCGTCATACCGGATATGGCGCTTAAAAAAACCTGTTTGGCTTCGCCAGAAGCCTGTTCCGCTGCGCGGTTCATCTGTAACTCAAATTTATCCACATAGGAACCGAGACCAATTTGCCTGACCTTGCTGGCAACATCGCTAAACTGCTCCGGCACCATAATCTTAATCAGTGGATTATTGCTAAAACCACCGGTTTTATTGGTTTTGAAAACGGCGTTTTCAGTGCCAACTTCTAAAGCCTGCTTCAGACCAGCCACTACCGTCTGTTCTGATAAAGGCTGGTTGGCACCACCCAGGGTATCCAAGACCCGTTGTACATCCGTGGTTTTACAGGAACTTAAACTTATAGACGCTAGCAATATAATCGTGAGTTTGAATAGTTTGAGCATGATGTATTCCCGAGCTGTTTTTATAGCCCATCATACAAAATGACTTTATAAGGCTCTAGCCCTGAACCAGCCAAATGGTAATTGGTATACAAATTACAGAGAGGAGGGTAGAAACGGCAATGGTGCTATGTGCAACCTGTCGATCAGGCTCGACTGCTTCAACAAAGGGCATCACACTGATCCCGGTTGGGCAGGCGGCAAGAATAACCAGCGATATTAAAACCACCCCATCAAGCTCCATCACCCAGCGCCCAAAACTATAAACCACTAATGGTAACAGGATCAGCTTGATAGCCGTTATCAAGGCCGTTTTTTGTAGTAACGCAGCTTTAATTTTGCCCATCTGTGCCAATGAACTGCCAAGAATAATTAGTGCCAGCGGCAGGGCCGCCTCAGACACCATTTCCAAAGGCGTCATCAGTTGTTTCGGTAACTCAATACCGCTGTAATTAAAAACCAGTCCCAGTAATAAGCCAATAATGACCGGGTTACTGAAGAGGTTCATGCTGGCCTTAAATTTAGATGGGGTGACATTGACCTTGGTTGAAAAGAGGTAAAAAGCACTGAACAGGATCAGGCTGTGCGCTGAAATTACGGCAAGGGTAATGGTCAGTCCTTGCTCACCTGCTACCGATAAAATAACTGGAATGCCCACTAATACGTTATTGGAAAAGGTTGAAGTCAATGCCATGCGGTGGTTCATTAGCAAGGCAACCGCAACGAACACCACCAGTACCGGAATAAAATATGCTACCAGTGTCTGACCAACGTCCTGCAAGCCGCTACGGTAGACACTGACAAACAGAAAGACCGGAACAAAAACCCGGAAAACCAGCTTAGATAGCTCAGGAAAGAAGGCGTCGCTGACATAACCGGACTTGACTAACAAGACACCAATAATCACCACCAGGGCGATGGGAATAATGGCGTCCAGAATGAGCATCTAAAGAGTACCTGTTTATTTAGCTAAATAACGGCAAATATCTTTGGCGAAATAGGTCAGGATCCCATCACAACCGGCGCGCTTGAAGCTCATCATGGCTTCCATCACGATCTGTTCTTCATCCAGCCAACCATTGGCAGAGGCCGCTTTGATCATGGCGTATTCACCGCTGACCTGATAAGCAAAAGTCGGTACTTTAAACTCGTCTTTAACCCGACGAACAATGTCCAGATAAGGCATGCCCGGTTTAACCATTACCATATCGGCACCTTCTTCGATGTCCAGTGCCACTTCATGCAAAGCCTCATCTGAATTGGCCGGATCCATCTGATAAGTTTTCTTGTCCGCCTTACCCAAAGCACCAGCTGAACCAACCGCGTCACGGAAAGGTCCATAAAAGCTGGAAGCATATTTAGCCGCGTAAGACAGTATCATGGTGTTCACATAATCTGACGCTTCCAGCGCCTCGCGAATGGCACCAACACGACCATCCATCATATCCGAAGGAGCAACCACATCGGCACCTGCTACGGCGTGACTTAAGGCCTGCTTAACCAACACCTCTTTGGTGATGTCATTCAGGATATAACCACTATCGTCAACAATACCGTCTTGTCCATGCGAGGTATAAGGGTCTAGCGCTACGTCAGTAATCACACCTAGTTGCGGAAACTTCGCTTTAATGGCTTTTACTGTAGTCTGTACCAACCCATCCGGGTTATAGGCTTCTTCTGCTTCGAGTGATTTTTTCGAAGCGTCAATTACAGGAAACAGGGCAATTGCCGGAATACCCAGATCGACAATCTCCTGGCACTCCACTAATAACAAATCCAAGGTTTTGCGCTCAACGCCAGGCATCGAAGCTACCGACTCTTTTCTATTCTCGCCTTCAAGTACAAACACTGGATAAATTAAATCTTTGGCTGAAATGCTGTTCTCACGCACCAAATCACGACTAAACTCATTCGCTCTTAGGCGGCGTAATCGTCGACTGGGGAAAAATCCGCTATTCATAATTTTCTACCTTATTCTCAACTTATTGGTTGAGCCAATCTTTCGGCTTTAAATAATAGTCTGTCAGCTCAGCTTCTCGACTGCCTGCTTCTGGTTGCCAGTTATAGCACCAGCGAACTTCGCTCGGCAATGACATCAGAATCGACTCGGTTCGACCACCGGTCTGCAAACCAAACAGAGTTCCGCGATCCCAGACCAGATTAAACTCCACATAGCGGCCGCGTCGATAGAGCTGAAAATCCCGCTCTGCTTCAGTGTAAGGTTTGTCTTTGTTTTTTGCCAAAATCGGGCGGTAAGCTTTGATGTAGTGATCGCCCACTGAACGCATGAAGGCAAAGCATTGCTCGAAATCCCAGCCGGTCGTTTCAGCGTTAAGATCATCAAAAAACAGACCACCAATACCGCGGTGCTCATCGCGATGCTTTAGGTAAAAATAGTCATCACACCATTTTTTGTATTTATCATAAACATCTTCACCAAAAGGATCGCAGGCCGCTTTCGCTTGCTGATGCCAGAAGATGCAGTCGTCTTTATTGGCATAATAGGGCGTTAAATCAAAACCACCACCAAACCACCAGATTGGCTCTGCACCTTCTTTTTCTGCAATGAAAAAACGCACATTCATATGTGAAGTCGGAGCATATGGATTCTTCGGGTGGATGACTAACGAAACGCCCATAGCTTTAAAACTACGCCCCGCTAATTCCGGTCGATGTGCGGTAGCCGAGGCGGGCATATTGGTGCCTTCCACATAGGAATAGTTGACGCCGCCCTTTTCAATCACGCCGCCATGTTCCATGACGCGGGTTAAGCCGCCGCCACCCTGTTCCCGTTGCCATTCGTCAACGATAAAGTCTTTTTCACCATCTTCTTCAGCCAACTGCTGGCAAATGTCTCGTTGTAACTCCAGTAAATAACGCTGAACGTTTTCAATATTGATATTTTGCATGTAAGACTCTTAAGCTCTTAGAACTTCTCGGGTTTGCGCATCAATGATGGATGAAGGGCGTGTATGGCCGCCAGTAGGCCCAACAATAATCATATCCACCTCGCCCGCCATCTGGCATCGCACTTCTTCCGCCGTTGTCATTTCAGGCTGACCGGCACGATTGGCACTGGTCGAAACCAAAGCACTGTTTGCTGCATCACACAAGGCCTTAACATAAGGATTCTGGCTCAATCGAATTGCTATCTTGCTATGGTTACCGCGGAGCAAGGGTGACACCTCTGGGCTCACCGGTAACAACCAGGTGACAGGCCTTTTATGCGTTTCATTAAAGCAGTCTATCAGTTTGAGTCCTTCATCGCTGAGATATGGCGTAATCTGATCGACCTTTGACGCCACTAGAATCAGACCTTTCTGCCAGGGGCGACGCTTGATATCGAGAATTCGTTGAATGGCCTTGATGGCCGATGGATGACAACCCAGGCCATAGACTGCCTCGGTTGGATAGGCTATGACACCGCCCTGATGTATGATCTGGGCGGCAACATGCATTTTAAAAGGATTGATATAGGCCAATGTCTGTCCTATCCAGTGATCACTAAAGGATTGATTAACCCTTAAGTTTTTCTTGTAATGCGGCATCTTTTGCCACAACCGCTTCCATATTGGCAACACGGTCATCAGCTACTGCTTTAGCCACTTTATCATCGATCAAAGCAATAATCTGTGCAGCAAGGTATGCAGCGTTTTTCGCCCCCGCTGAGCCAATAGCCACGGTAGCAACTGGAACACCACCAGGCATCATCACCGTTGACAATAAAGCATCATGACCCTGCAATGGACCGGCGTCCATTGGCACACCAATAACCGGCTTAACCGTCAAACCAGCAACAGCACCAGCAAGGTGAGCCGCTAAACCGGCCGCACAGATAAACACTTTGCAGCCACGCTCTTCAGCATCTTTCACGTATGCATGGGTTTGGGCTGGCGTACGGTGCGCAGAGGTGACCTTCATCTCAACCTTAACACCTAATTTTTTCAAAGTGTCATAGGTTTTTTGCATGGTAGGAAGGTCAGAATCCGAACCCATTAATATTGCTACAAAAGCATCAGACATGAGATAAACCTCGAAGTTTGCTGGTCTGGAAATGGAAAACAGTGCGAATTTTACCGATTTGTGCCTGATTTGTGTAGGTTTTTTAGCCAAACATAGCCGAATCTTATTAATCCGACTCAAGCTTGCGTAACTTCAGCTCGTTATTAGTCAGCTTCTCCAGTTTGGCCTTAAGGCTGGCTCTCGACAACTCACCCAGGTGCGCATCAACCAGTTCACCGCGTGCATTGACAAAAATCGTTGTTGGTAAGGCACGACTACCGACCTGATAACCCAGACTGCCAGTACTGTCAGCCATCACATTCTCCAGGCTTAACGCCTCCTGCTGCAAATACTGTTCAATCACTACTGAATGCTCGCCCTGATTAACGAACACAAAACCAATATCACTGTTGTTTTGCTGAGCCTCTTCCAGCACCGGCATTTCACGACGGCAGGGCGGACACCAGGTAGCCCACAGATTGATGACCCGCGGTTTGCCTTGTTCCACCTGATTCAGATCTACAGTTTCGCCATTCATTTGCTTAACCATAATGGTAGGTAATTGCTTAGACGTATCCTCTATGGTGCCTATGGCAAAAGTTGTTACTGTCCAAACCAGAGCACCCGCGGAGAAGCCTTTGATTAAAGCTCGACGCCCCTTTGGTTTTTTCCAGGCAAACCCTGCCAGTGCCAGAGTCCCGACAATCACTGCAGTTACTCCATCAAAACCACTGTCGCGGATATTAATGATCGACCACAAGTCTGCCTGATATTCCGACCAATACTGAACAACGAAGCTAATTCGAGCGGCCAGCATTGCCAGTATAAAGACACCGGCAATACTGCCGTCTACTGAAGTTTTATCTTTTTTCGCTGCAAAGGCACCCACGATAAAGGCAATTGCCAGGCAAACAAGAATTAAAAAACGATCAAAAGGGAGGCTAATGGGGCCAATTGAAAGTGACATCATAGATTTATCAGTAGTTGCTAATGTTGGCGCTATCTTACGCCAACGGAGTATTAATTTTCGTCAACTGCCTGTAAAGATTGAGTAAAACTGGTTTAACTTGGATTAGTTTTTAGACTAAAAGACTTTTAAGTAGTTAACATCTACTTTATTGTGAGTTCACGGCCCATTGCCGCTGTGGTGTAGCCCGAGACTCTAATCAGTCTAGTTGGAAGACCAATTAATGAGGCTCAGATCTACTTTCCAGATTTTCTACCCAGGCAAACTCGGCATC
>NZ_JABURJ010000021.1 GCF_014762745.1 Kangiella sp. | reverse complement strand
ATTGATGCCCGAAGCTGCCAGTTATATCTTGTATGAGCATCCGCTCAATGAGCAGATACGCACTTATCTGCGCTTGGAAAACCTTTTTAATATTCAGCAAGAACTCCAGTCCATGGATTCGGTGGCTGCGCATATTGCTGCTTTGCATAATCTATGGGAAATTCTGGACTGCCTTGACCGTGGGGATTTAAAGGCTGAGTTGTTGAAAGAGCTTGAGCAGCAGAAGAACCACTTCAAGCAGCTTGAGGCAAGCCCTTATATTGACGACGTTAAGTTGAAGCGTTTTTTAGAGCAGCTGCAACAACTCTATTTATGGGTGGCAAATTATCAGGGAAAGTTTGGGGCAACATTACGTCAGGATCGTTTTATCGACTTAATTAAGCACAGAATACGAATTCCGGGGGCTTCCTGTAGTTTTGATTTACCGGAATTACATCAGTTTTTACAGCAGCCAGTAGCTTACCGACAGCAGAAATTTGATGACTGGTTTGAGCATTTCGATGGTTTGAACAAGTGTCTTAAAGTCTTGTTAAGGCTGTATCGGGAAAATGGTCAGTTTGTTGATGTAGAGACGAATAACGGGGCTTATCAGCATAATTTTGACAAGAAACAAAATCCGCATCTGATTCGCGTCAAATTACCCATTGCCACCAGTGTCTATCCAGAAATCAGTGGCTCCAAATACTGTTTTACTATTCGCTTTATCCAGCCTGGTGATAGAGACCAAAAAGTCTTGTCAGATGACACCAGGTTTCAGATGGCGATTTGCTGATTGTAGGACAACTCATGAGTACCCATTGGGGTAGACCCTTGTCCCTACGGGAGCAACGGTTATAAACGGTTATAATTGGAATGTTGGGTGGTGCCGCCAAGCGGCTTATCCAACCTACGCAGGCTAACCTACGCAGACTGGTTTATGAAGAGATATTTTTTCGTAGGCTGGTGATGAGCGTAGCGAATCCCAGCACAATAGGCATGTTTCAACGAACCCATGTTGGGATTCGCAACGTTGATCCTGCCCTAGGGGTACATCGCCAACCTACCAGAGCTGACCTAAAAATCATCGTACAAATTAAAAGACGCAATCTGTTTTTCCTTTTGGTACTATAAATCAGAACGGATTTAATAAGGTTTCAATATGGCTCTTTTATCACTCATCATTGCATTATTATTTGAGCGTTATTTTCATACTGGCTCTAGCGAAG
Source organism: Kangiella sp. (assembly GCF_014762745.1). Taxonomy (GTDB): domain Bacteria; phylum Pseudomonadota; class Gammaproteobacteria; order Enterobacterales; family Kangiellaceae; genus Kangiella. Next base: position 10,960 of record NZ_JABURJ010000021.1, on the reverse strand, counting down.
AGCGCGAGAAGTTCAGCAATGCTGGCTGGTTTGTGTCATACCAGAAACGTCTGGCTGAGTCGTTTGGCGGACAATCCTGGTTTAAGGGCTGGGTTGCTGAGGCTTTGTTAATCCTTCTTCCTGTAATGTTGTTCTTTCTGCTGTTTGAAGCCTTTGAAGATGGCTTTATTTCTTCTCTAATTGCGCTGGCGCTGGCAGTTGTTATTCTGGTTCATTGCCTGGGGCCTGAATCGCCTAGAAAGTCTCTCCGCAAATACTTTTCAGACATCGCTAACGAAGATGAGCAGGGTGCTTATGAACATGCGGTGTCATTTGCTGGTAAGGAAGCGGATGACTGGGCACAAACTCAACGTATGGTCAGCGAGGCTATTTTTACCGAAACACAACGCCGTTATGCGGCTGTGGTGATTTGGTTTGTATTGCTTGGTCCTGCTGGAGCTTTGCTATACCGTCTCCTCGACTGGTATCTGGCTAATAATCCGGAAGGAACCCTTTCTGCTCCACTTAAGTCCATCATGGACTGGATCGCGGGGCGAATATCAGCACTGGCGTATCTACTGGCTGGTGATATGGCCTCCGGTGTTGCAAAAATCAAAAAGCAGTTTTTCGATCTTAACGTTGGTGGCCTGGAGCTGATAGAGGCTACCGGTGTTGCAGCCATTGGGCCAGTGCTTGATTGTGATACTGAGCAAAAACAAAAGGTTGCTGAGAATTTATGCGCCTTGAAGCTTACCGAGCGCACGGGTGTTATTCTGTTTGCCTTTGTGGCGGTCATGTCATTAGTAGGCTGGACATTCTTCTAAAATAATTAACAGTTGTTAGTTATGTTTGCTGGTTTGACCAAAATCATGAAATGGTCAAAATCAGCTGCCTGAAGTATCTTTTTGTGTTGATTTTGTCTATGATGGACACTTTGTGAATTTTAGCTAAGTTGCTTAACGGGTGTTAATTACCTGTTGGCAACTTTCTTGTAAAGACCATCGGTGCCGGGTGAGCTTAATAAATGAGCCGCACCGAGGCCAAAAGTAAAGGCAAGAATATGACACAAGATCAAAACAATGATGCGGTACAACAGGACGTTGACCCGATTGAAACTCAGGAGTGGTTGGATGCACTCGATGCCGTTATGGCAGAAGAGGGTGTTGAACGTGCGCACTATCTGTTGGAAAAATTAGTTGCTAAGGCACGTCGTGCTGGCGCTAACCTGCCATTCGATCTGACTACTGCTTATCTGAATACTATTCCTCCTTCGCAGGAAGCTCACATGCCTGGTGATCAGGAAATGGAGCGTCGCTTACGCGCCATTATTCGCTGGAATGCAATTGCAATTGTGTTGCAGGCATCTAAAAAAGATCTTGAGCTGGGTGGTCATTTATCCAGTTTTGCTTCCAGCGCCACTCTTTATGATGTTGGCTTTAACCATTTCTTCCATGCTGCAACCGAAGATCATGGCGGTGACCTGATTTACTATCAGGGTCATTGCTCTCCGGGTATTTATGCTCGCGCTTTTCTTGAAGGGCGTCTGACTGAAGAGCAGTTAGCTAATTTCCGCCAGGAAGTGGATGGCAAAGGTTTATCTTCTTATCCACACCCTTGGCTCATGCCGGAGTTCTGGCAGTTTCCAACAGTTTCAATGGGCTTGGGTCCGATTCAGGCTATCTATCAGGCCCGTTTCCTAAAGTATCTCGAAGATCGTGGTTTGGCTAAGACTAAAGGTCGTAAAGTTTGGGCTTTCCTCGGTGACGGTGAAATGGATGAGCCTGAGTCAATGGGCGCCATTAGTTTGGCCGGCCGAGAGAAGCTGGATAACCTGATTTTTGTTGTGAACTGTAATTTGCAACGTCTGGATGGCCCGGTTCGTGGTAACGGCAAAATCATTCAGGAGCTCGAAGGTGAGTTCCGTGGTGCCGGATGGAGTGTGCTAAAAGTGATCTGGGGTCGTTACTGGGATCCGCTGATTGCTCGTGATACTGAAGGTCGCCTGTTAAAGGTTATGAACGAGACCGTCGATGGCGAATATCAGAACTGCAAGGCTAAAGGCGGTGCTTATACTCGTGAGCATTTCTTTGGCAAGGATCCTAAGTTGTTAGAGATGGTTGCCAATATGTCTGATGAAGACATCTGGCGTCTGAACCGGGGTGGCCATGATCCGCATAAAGTCTACGCAGCCTACCATCGCGCAGTAAATACTGAAGGTCAGCCCACTGTGATTCTGGCCAAAACCGTTAAAGGTTACGGTATGGGTTCATCGGGTGAGGGTAAAAATATTTCTCACCAGGTCAAGAAGATGAACCTTGAGGCATTGAAACATTTCCGTGACCGTTTCAATGTGCCAGTTCCTGATGATAAGTTGGAAGAGGTTCCTTTCTATCATCCTGGCGAAGACAGCGATGAGATTAAATATCTTCGCGAGCGCCGCGAGAAGCTGGGTGGTTATCTGCCGGCTCGTCGCACTGAATCTGAATCCTTGGATATTCCGCCGCTGTCGGATTTTGAGCCGTTGCTGAAAGCAACCGGTGACCGTGAAATTTCAACCACCATGGCTTTTGTGCGTGCGTTGAATATCTTATTGAAAAATAAGGCACTAAAAGATCGCATTGTGCCAATTATTCCTGATGAGGCGCGTACTTTCGGTATGGAAGGCCTGTTCCGTCAAATCGGTATTTATTCGTCATCAGGCCAGCTGTATGAGCCGGTCGATTCTGATCAAATCATGTATTATCGCGAAGATAAGAAAGGTCAGATTTTGGAAGAAGGCATTAACGAAGCGGGGGCTATGTCATCATGGATGGCTGCGGCGACCAGTTATTCGAGCAATAACTTGCCGATGATTCCTTTCTATGTCTACTACTCCATGTTTGGTTTCCAGCGTGTTGGTGACCTGGCCTGGGCGGCAGGGGACATGCAGGCGCGTGGCTTCTTAATCGGCGCAACCTCTGGTCGCACTACCCTGAATGGTGAAGGTTTGCAGCATCAGGATGGTCACAGCCACATGTTGTCGGCCACTATTCCAAACTGCATCAGTTATGACCCAACCTATGCGCATGAGGTGGCGGTGATTATCCGAGAGGGTATGCGTCGCATGTATCGTGATCAGGAGAATGTGTTCTACTACATCACGACTCTTAACGAAAACTATCCTCATCCTGATATGCCTGAAGGTTCAGAAGAAGGCATCATCAAGGGTATGTATCTGTTGCATGACAATAAGTCTCGCAAGAAAGCGCCGCGGGTTCAGTTAATGGGCTCGGGTGCAATTTTACGTGAGGTTGAATATGCAGCGGAGTTGTTGGAAAAAGACTTTGGGGTGCTCTCAGACGTCTGGTCTGTAACCAGTTTTACAGAGTTGCGTCGTGAAGGCTTGGCGGTTGAGCGTGAAAATCTGCTTAACCCAACCAAGAAGCCAAAGCAGTCTTATGTGGAGCAATGTCTGGCTAAGCAGAAAGGACCTGTTATTGCGGCAACTGATTATATGAAGTCGTACGCTGATCAGATCCGTAACTTTGTACCGCAGCGTTACACAGTACTGGGTACGGATGGTTTCGGTCGCTCGGACAGTCGTGAAAACCTGCGTCGTTTCTTTGAAGTGGATCGCTACTATATCGTGTTGGCAGCGCTTAAGACTCTGGCTGACGAAGGTGAGATTGATGTTAAAGAAGTCACCAAGGCTATCAAGCGATACAACATTGATACCGATAAAGCCGATCCGGCAACCCTGTAAACTGGAGGAATAATCGTGGCAGATATTACACAAGTAAAAGTCCCCGATATTGGTGATGCCAGTGGGGTTGATGTTATTGAAGTTTTGGTCAAAGTCGGTGACACCATCGAGGTCGAAGACAGCCTGATCGTTCTGGAAACCGACAAGGCAACCATGGAAGTGCCTTCCAGCCACGCTGGTGTGGTCAAGTCCATCGAAGTCAAGGTTGGCGACAAGGTCTCTGAAGGTGATGTCATCTTATCTATTGAAGCAGCCGAAACTGGTGCTGATGCTGATGATGGTTCAGCAGATAATGAAGAACCTGAAGTCGATCAGGAAGAGGGTGTGGCTGAGGAGTCTAGCGAGGATTCAAATCAGGACTCGCAAGAGACTGATTCGAATGATGAGGATTCAGACACAGCCGCCGGTGAAGAAAAAGAAGAGCCTTTAATCGTTCCTGACATTGGCGATGCCAGTGACGTGGATGTGATTGAGGTGAGTGTTCAGGCTGGTGATAATATCGACAAAGACGACAGCCTGATTGTACTGGAAACTGAAAAAGCGACCATGGAAGTGCCATCTCCTTCAGCAGGAACCATTGTTTCCATGAGCGTTAAAGTGGGTGATAAAGTCAGCCAGGGCGATCAGATTGGTGTCATCAAGACTGTCTCAAGCAAACCCGCAAAAACAAAGTCTGAAGCATCAAAACCTGAGAAGAAAGCAGAGCCCAAGTCTACCCAGGATACTCCAAAGCAAACTGATACACCAAAACCGGCGCCAGTTTCTGACTATCCGGTACAAACACCGCAGGAAGGTAAGTTAGTACACGCTAGCCCGGCTGTTCGCCGCTTGGCTCGTGAGTTTGGTGTTGACCTTGGTAAAGTTAAAGGTACAGGCCCTAAGTCGCGGGTCATGAAAGAAGACGTGCAATCTTTTATTAAGTTTGAACTGTCTCGCCCTAAAGCGACTGCCAGCTCTGGTGCCGTGGGTACGCCTGACTTACCTGAAATCGACTTCTCGAAATTTGGTGAAGTGGAGCAGAAACCACTCAGCCGTATTCAGAAAATTAGCAGCGTCAATCTGCATCGTAACTGGACCATGATCCCTCATGTGACTCAGCACGAAGATGCGGATATTACTGATTTAGATGCTTTCCGTAAGAGCATGAAAGACGAAGCGGCAAAAGAAGGCATTCGTCTGACGCCGCTGGCTTTCATCATGAAAGCGTTGGTAGCCAGCTTGAAAGCTTTCCCAACCTTTAATGCATCTCTGGCTAATGACGGTGAAAACCTGATATTGAAGAAGTACTACAATATCGGTGTTGCAGTAGATACTCCTGACGGCCTGGTCGTTCCGGTGATACGTGATGTAGACAAAAAATCAGTCTATGAACTGGCTGAAGAGCTGGGCGAAGTATCCGAGAAGGCCCGTGACAAGAAGCTGGGCGCGGCCGATATGCAGGGCAGTTGTTTCACCATTTCTTCGTTAGGTGGAATCGGTGGCACATCCTTCACCCCAATTGTGAACTGGCCAGATGTAGCAATACTTGGTTTGTCGCGTAACCAGATGAAGCCTGTCTGGAACGGTAAAGAGTTTGAGCCACGCATGATGTTGCCAATGTCGCTGTCCTATGATCACCGTGTAATTGATGGTGCTGTGGCGGCGCGTTTTATTGTGCATTTAAGCAAAATGTTGGGTGATATTAGGCGAGTCATCCTGTAATTGTAGCGGTTAATTTGCTCGACTGCTCTTTAAGAGAGGGTTGTTAAAGTCATCTGTTGACGTGCCCATTGAGTTTTCTCAACTGCGCTTACACCAGATGACTTTGCCGCAATCTTGAACAAATTTCCTCGCGACAAGGTTGGCAGAGGCTAGAAACAACGAATTGATTGATGATTTTTCGGCCAGTTCAGGTAAAATACGCCACTCTTTTGGAGTGGCCAGTAAATTTAAGCAACTAATTTTAGTAATTTAGCGAGCTTAAGCTCCGAATTCAGATACAAAAAGAGGATCCTATGAGTAATTTACACGCTCAAGTCGTAGTTTTAGGTAGTGGCCCAGGAGGCTACAACGCTGCATTCCGTGCTGCAGATTTAGGCATGGACGTTATCTTGATTGAAAAATACGCCACATTGGGCGGTGTTTGCTTAAACGTAGGCTGTATTCCTTCTAAAGCCTTGCTTCATACAGCGAAAGTTATCGACGAAGCTGAAGAAATGTCAGCGCACGGTGTAAACTTTGGTAAGCCTAAGTTCGATATCGATAAAATCCGTGAATACAAAGACGGCGTGATCAAGCAATTGACAGGCGGCCTGGCTGGCATGGCTAAAGGCCGTAAAGTTAAAGTTGTTCAAGGCTATGGTAAATTCACAGGTGCTAACGAAATCGAAGTTGAGCACGAAGGTGAAAAGCAGAAAGTGACTTTTGACAATGCCATCATTGCTGCGGGTTCTCGTGTGGTTCAATTACCATTCCTGCCAGAAGATGACCGTATCGTTGACTCAACTGGTGCACTGGAACTTCGTCAGGTTCCAAAGCATATGTTGGTAATCGGCGGTGGTATTATCGGTCTTGAAATGGCTACTGTTTACCGTGCATTAGGCGCTAAAATTTCTGTAGTAGAAATGGCAGATCAGCTAGTTCCAGCGGCGGATAAAGATGTTGTGAAAGTGCTTGAGAAATATGTTTCTAACAAGTATGACAATATCATGTTGGAAACTAGCGTGACTAAAGTAGAAGCCAAGAAAGATGGCTTGTACGTTACTTTCGAAGGTAAGAACGCTCCAGAAAAGCCACAAAAATTCGACATGATCCTGTCAGCTGTTGGCCGCCGTCCAAATGGTGACTTAATTGATGCTGATAAAGCAGGCGTTAAAGTTTCAGATCGCGGCTTCATCGAAGTTGATAAGCAAATGCGCACTAACGTTCCGCACATCTATGCAATCGGTGATATCGTTGGTCAACCAATGCTGGCGCACAAAGCAACTGCTGAATCACACGTTGCAGCAGAAGTGATTGCTGGTAAGAAGCACTACTTCGACCCATTAACGATTCCATCAGTAGCTTACACAGATCCTGAGTTGGCGTGGGTAGGTCTAACCGAGAAAGAAGCTAAAGAACAAGGCATCGATTACGGCGTAGGTAAATTCCCATGGGCAGCATCAGGCCGTGCTATCGGTGTAAACCGTAAAGAAGGCTTCACCAAGTTGTTATTCGACAAGAAAAACAACCGCGTCATCGGTGGTGCTATCGTCGGTGTTAACGCAGGTGAATTGATTGCAGAAGTAGGCCTAGCGATTGAAATGGGTTGTGATGCAGAAGATATCGGTTTAACGATTCATGCGCACCCAACGCTTTCTGAGTCTGTGACTTTTGCAGCAGAGGTTTACGAAGGGGTTTGTACCGACCTTCCTCCACAGCGTAAGAAAAAATAAGAAAGCATCTTTATTTGCCCTGAGTATTGTTATAAACCTTTTCATCATCGGTCATTCACTTAATGTGAACTCCCTCTGCGAAAAGGTTTATGCCGCGCTCAGGACAAAAAATCCAGCTTTCTTAAGTTGATTTAAAAAGCTTCCTTCGGGAAGCTTTTTTTATGGCAGAAGAGTACTTGCCTGTTCGTATGTAGTTGAAAAGCTAAGGTGTGTAGGGACAAGTCATGACTTGTCCGTACGAGATGGTTTGGCGGGGTCGCTTGCTATTACGCTGACAGTGTGGCTACTTGTGTGCAGTTTTCGTAGGGTGGGCCTGCCCACCGTACACTGAACAATAACTCTATTCTGCTACCGGTACGACTTTCCTTCCGGAAAGTGCGGTAATCATTGAACCCGTAACAACCAATAATGCACCGGCAATGCTGAATATATTGATCGGTTCAGATAATAAGGTATCTGGGTAGAAGTATTCGAGCACCTTCATACTGGCGATGGTAACCAATGGGGTTATAGCAAGAATGGCGCTGACGCGTGATGCTTCCCAATGGGCGAGTGCTTCGGCGAAGGCACCGTAGGCAACTAAGGTATTTAAACAGCAGAACACTAGTAGCCACCAACCTAAAGTATCCAGCTCAAGTGCCTGGCCTGGCGATGACCAAGGGCTTAATAAGGGTACGCACGCCAGATAAATCATGAACATGACCTGGTCGGAACGGTAATTGTTCAACAGCTGTTTTTGTGCCAGGGCATAGGCAGCCCAGACGATAGCAGCTAAAAACATCCAGCCTAAACCTACCGCATAGTCACCGGTAATCTGTTCAAATATTTCTTGGAAACGCAGGTTAAAAAATAGAATCAGGCCAATCACAAAGCAGGCAAAGCCGAACCATTGTTGCTTGTTGAAGGATTCTTTAAAAATCAGCAAACCACCGAGCAGCATGAACATGGGCGCAGTTTGAATCATGACTTGAGCACTACTGGGTGTAATCAGGTTTACCCCAAATAGATAGAACACATAGTTCAGGCATAATCCGATAACGGATATCACCATCAACCACAAAATATTGCCTTTCAGCAATTTGATATTGGGTGTTTTTCGTTTATAAATCAGGAAGATAAATAAAATGGCGGCAGCGCTGAAAAAGCGATACCAGGTCACTGTGACCGCATCCATCTGGTCGAGTAAGGTTTTTAATGCGATAGGCAACAGACCCCAGAGCAGGGCGGTAGTTAAAGAGAGTAATAAACCAAGTTGCCAACGACCGGAGACTATATGCATGGTTGACCCGAAATATGCGACAAAGCTCGGATTATGCAGTAAACCTTAGCCATTGACTAGCATTGAGAACTATATTTCTAGAGATTGATCATTGCTGTTTGAGTAACTATGATGCTGGTTCGTAATAAAAAAGTAATGGCTATGAAAAGTAAACATTTAACCCATCTATTTTTGATAATTTCACTGGTGACAGGTAGTTTTCTGACGATGACAACAGCACAGGCTAATGACAACGAGTTAGGCTTAACCGTGGAGCGGATTTATGCTGATCCTTCTCTTGATGGCCCTGAATTACGTAAAGTTAAGTTATCACCGGACGGTAAGTGCGTCACCTTCCTCAAGGGTAAGGCTGAAGAGCAGGAACGTTTGGACTTGTGGGAATACAATCTTGCTGATGGCGAGTCACGCCTGCTGGTTGATTCTAATGACCTGAGCCCGGGCGAAGAACAGCTTTCCGATGAAGAGAAAGCACGTCGCGAGCGTATGCGATTATTTGCCAAAGGTATCATCGATTATTACTGGGGCGATGATAGTCAGACATTATTGTTCCCTTTGGCCGGTGATATTTTTGTTTATGATTTAAGCAAGGATCCCAAAAAAGCCACCAAGCAACTTACTGATACCGAAGCTTATGAAACCGATATCAAGTTATCGCCTGATGGTAAGTATGTTTCTTTCATCCGCGACCAAGATATTTTTAAAGTTGAAATAGCTACTGGCGAGGAAACACAGTTAACCTTTGATGGCGAAGGCACTATCAAAAATGGTATGGCTGAATTTGTGGCGCAAGAGGAAATGGGGCGCCTAACCGGTTACTGGTGGTCACCAGACAGTAAAAAAATTGCTTACCTGCAGGTTGATGAATCACCGGTTAATATCGAGAAGCGCTATGAAATCAATGCCGAGGACTTTACCGTTTTTGAACAACGCTATCCAAGTACCGGTACCGATAATGTTTTAATCAAGTTAGGCGTGCTAAACCTGGAATCCGGTAAAACTCAGTGGATAGATACCGGTAAAGAAACTGATATCTATATTCCAAGAGTGAGATGGTTAGTGGATTCCTCAAGAGTCTCATATCAATGGCAAAGCCGTGATCAGCAGACTTTAGAGTTACGCTTTGCGGATATCAAGACCGGTAAATCAGAAACTGTTATAACCGAAACCTCGAAGACCTGGATCAATTTAACCAAAGATTTACGTTTCCTGAAAAAGCAGGATGCTTTTATCTGGACTTCGGAAAGAAGTGGATTCCGTCACTTATATTTGTATGATTTACAAGGCAAGTTGATACGTCAATTAACTGACGGCGGCTGGGTTGTCGATAAGGTTTATGGCGTCGATGAAGAGGCGGGTGTTGTTTACTTCGATGCCAATAAAGAAAGCCCTTTGCAACAGGATCTTTATTCAGTGTCATTGACTGAAGCAGGCGCGCCAAAAAGGATTACTGAAAAAGACGGTGTGCATGAAGTCAGCTTTTCCAAAAATATGCAAATCTTTGTTGATTACTTTTCGTCAGTATCGCAACCGAAGCAGGTCAGTTTGCGTAACGCTGATGGCAGCCTGATTACCTGGCTTGAAGAAAATAAGCTGGATAAAAATCATCCTTACTATCACTACTATCAAAAAGCGTCAAAGCCTGAGTTTGGTACTATCAAAGCTGAAGATGGGCAGGAGATGCATTACCGAATCTACAAACCGGTACCATTTGATAGTTCAAAAAAATACCCAGTGATTGTTGATGTGTATGGCGGACCTCATGCACAACGAGTGCGTAATCAATGGGGTGCGCGTAATACTTACTGGCATCATTTGATGGCAAGTAAGGGCTATATCATTTTCTCTCTTGATAATCGTGGTTCGTGGAACCGCGGTAAGAAATTTGAAGATCCGATTTATAAAGAACTGGGTGATGTAGAAGTCAAAGATCAGGTTGCGGGCGTCGATTTTCTGAAAAGCTTACCTTATGTAGATAGCGACAAAATTGGTATGTTCGGTTGGAGCTATGGCGGCTACATGACCATCATGAGTATGTTCAAGCACCCTGATATTTTCAAAGTGGGTGTATCTGTGGCACCAGTCACAGATTGGTATCTCTATGATACACACTATACCGAGCGTTATTTGGGACATCCTGACTCAAATAAAGAAGGTTATGAAGCCAGTAATGTCTTCCCTTATCTGGAAGGTTTAAATGGCGACCTGATGATTATTCATGGCATGGCGGACGATAATGTGTTGTTTACCAATAGCACCAAACTGTTTAAAGCCCTACAGGATGCAAATAAGCCTTTTGATATGATGAACTACCCTGGGAGTAAGCACTCAATCTGGGGACAAAAAGTACGTACACATGTGTTTAATACCATTAGTAATTACTTTGATGAGAACTTGAAGTAGTTAACCTATTTGAAAAGTGTGTAGGATGGGTTAGGCCGCGGCCGTAACCCATCAATAGTTTAATCATTAAACGATGGGTTACGCATAAATGCTAACCCATCCTTGTATCTCTCCTGATAGAATGATTAGCTATCTTTCTATCGCCCA
>NZ_JABURJ010000060.1 GCF_014762745.1 Kangiella sp. | reverse complement strand
GTGGACTTGAGATATCAAAACGGTTTTGCAGCTAAATGGTTTAGCAATACAACACCGATAGAAAACGGTGGGGGCAATAGGTAAAGCAATGTCGAAATCATCAGAAAAACGATTAATTGTTGGATTGGATATTGGCACGTCAAAAGTCGTAGCCATTGTTGGGGAAGTCGGTAGCGATAATACCGTAGATATTATTGGTATTGGATCGCATCCATCGCGCGGCATGAAGAAAGGCGTGGTGGTGAATATTGAATCTACCGTGGCTTCTATTCAACGTGCCATCGAAGAAGCTGAGCTAATGGCAGGCTGCCAAATTCATTCGGTTTATACCGGTATCGCGGGTAGCCATATCAAGAGCCTCAACTCACACGGCATTGTGGCAATCAAAGATCATGAAGTAACGCAAAGCGATGTAGATCGAGTCATTGATGCGGCAAAAGCAGTTGCCATTCCTGCAGACCAGAAAATACTGCATGTCTTACCGCAGGAGTTTGTGATTGATAACCAGGAAGGTATACGTGAGCCCGTTGGAATGTCTGGTGTGCGTCTGGAAGCAAAAGTTCACATGGTTACCGGCGCGGTCAGTGCGGCGCAAAATATTACCAAGTGCGTGGCCCGTTGTGGACTGGAAACTGAAGACGTTATTTTAGAGCAATTGGCTTCAAGTTATGCGGTACTGACAGAAGATGAAAGAGAGTTAGGTGTTTGTCTGATTGATATCGGTGGCGGTACAACCGACATCGCGATTTTCACTGGCGGCGCCATTCGTCACACCGCGGTGATACCGATTGCTGGCGACCAGGTAACCAATGACATTGCGGTTGCATTGCGTACACCAACTCAATTTGCTGAAGACATCAAAATTAAATATGCCTGCGCGTTACGTCAGTTGACGAACTTGGATGAAACCATCGAAGTGCCAAGCGTTGGTGATAGACAACCGCGTCGCCTTTCGCGTCAAATTTTAGCGGATGTGGTTGAGCCGCGGTATAGCGAATTATTCGAGCTGGTTCAGGCCGAAATTCGCCGCAGTGGCTTTGAAAATCTAATTGCTGCCGGCATCGTCATTACCGGTGGTGGTTCAAAAATGGAAGGCTTGATGGAGTTGGCAGAAGAAGTGTTTCACATGCCAGTACGTCAAGGTATGCCACAGCACATCAAAGGTTTAGTGGACGTGGTTAAAAATCCAATTTATGCAACCGGTGTTGGCCTGTTGATCTACGGAAAACAGGACCTGGGTCATCATCGTGAAAGAGATGTAACTGGTTTTTCTGGGCTCTTTGAGCGCATGAAAAAGTGGTTTAGTGGTTTTTAGTAAAGCGCGGATCGCTTTGCTGGAAAAGTGGAAGTAACTGTTGCTAGAACGCAGGTGTTAACACACATTTTGTGTAAGCAATTTCAAAGTAAATCGAAGGGGAAATTATTATGGCTAACATGTTTGAATTAGTAGATAGCTGTCAGAACAGCGCGATCATTAAGGTGATCGGCGTTGGCGGTGGCGGTGGTAACGCCGTCGAACATATGGTGAAAGCCAATATTGATGGTGTTGAGTTCATTTGTGCGAATACGGATGCTCAGGCGTTGGAGTCATCAACTGCCAAAACCACTATCCAGATTGGACAAAACATTACGCGTGGTCTTGGTGCTGGCGCCAACCCAGAAGTGGGTCGTCAAGCTGCACATGAAGATCGCGAACGTATCATGGAAGTGCTGCAAGGCTCTGACATGGTATTTATCACTGCCGGAATGGGTGGTGGTACCGGTACCGGTGCAGCACCGGTTATTGCTGAGATTGCCAAAGAAATGGGCATCCTGACTGTTGCCGTTGTTACTAAACCGTTTAAGTTTGAGCGTAAAAAACGCATGGCGTTGGCGGAAGCTGGAATTGATGAGCTGCGTCAGTCAGTTGATTCACTAATCATCATTCCAAACGATAAGCTGGTTGCTCAGTTTGCAGGCTTACGTTTAACCGAAGCCTTCGCATCAGCAAACTCTGTTCTGCATGGTGCGGTACAAGGCATTGCTGAGTTGATCACTTGCCCTGGCTTAATCAACGTTGACTTTGCCGATGTGCGCACGGTTATGGCGGAGCAGGGGCAGGCCATGATGGGTACGGGTATTGCCGCCGGTGAAGGTCGAGCACAGATTGCAGCGGATATGGCGGTTGCCAGCCCATTGCTTGAAGATGTCGACTTGTCCGGTGCTCGCGGTATTCTGGTTAATATCACAGCTAACGAAGACTTTACTATTGATGAGTTCTCGGAAGTGTGTGAAGTGATTGAAGATATCGCGCATGAAGATGCTACAGTGGTAGTTGGTACAGCCATTGACGCCTCAATGGGTGATGAAATTCGAGTAACAGTGGTAGCGACTGGTTTAGGTCAGGAAGCGAATATGCGCCTGGTCAGCAATACCAACAACCAAAAGGATGTTCGCAAAGCCAACGGTGACCTGGATTATGGACAGTTAGATTTACCACCATCAATTCGCAAGCAGGCGGGCGCTAGCTCAGTTCCCGAGCAAAGCTCAAAAATGGCTGTTGGTAGTGACGTAGATAACTTCCTGGATATTCCAGCTTTCCTGAGAAAGCAGGCGGACTAATAAGTACCGTAGCCGGCCACTGGGCTTATCGTGATCAACGATATTCTTGGTGATTGGGTGATAAGGTGAAACTTATTGAAAAAGTTGCTTTCATACTTTGAACAGTACGAAGAGGCACTCCCTTCGAGCGTCTTCGTACTGTTTTGGCTGTTTAATTGTTCAGCTTCTATTCAAGGCTGTTCGATTAGGCTAATAAGGAAGTCAGCCATGGCTGAAAGTGTGAGCTAGTGCAAGGTTTAGCGAGGTTTGTATCTATTTGTACTCAAATAAATCAAGAGTTAAACAAATATTTCAAACAACTGTCTAAAAAATGTTCAAAAATTGTTCAAAGAACTGACATATTATGATACTATGCGCTAGAATTTGAGTAGATTACACCTAAAGTCTTGATTTTCAAGGCGTTGGAGAAACTGAATGATAAGACAACGTACGTTGAAGACAACCATTCGCGCTACTGGCGTGGGGCTACACACAGGAGAAAAAGTGTATTTGACCCTTCGACCAGCACCAGTGGATACAGGGATTGTGTTCCGTCGCGTTGATCTGGATCCGATTGTTGAGATTGAAGCTAAGCCAGAAAATGTGGGGGATACCACACTTTCAACCTGCTTGGTTAAAGATGATGTTCGTATTTCTACGGTTGAGCATTTGCTATCTGCGATGGCTGGCTTGGGCCTTGATAATGCGTATATTGACGTATCGGCACCAGAAGTACCTATTATGGACGGCAGTGCCAGTCCTTTCGTATTCCTTCTGCAGTCTGCCGGTATCACTGAACAGAATGCACCAAAGAAATTCATCAAAATCAAAAAGCGTGTTGAAGTTGAAGATGAAGGCAAAACTGCTGTATTTGAGCCATTTGACGGTTTCAAAGTAGCCTTCACTATCGATTTCGACCATCCTGTCTTTAAGAAAAGTCGTCAAACAGCAGTTATCGACTTTTCCAGCACCTCGTTTGTTAAAGAAGTGAGCCGTGCCCGTACTTTCGGCTTTATGAAAGATATCGAGTATTTACGTGCTCACAACTTAGCATTAGGTGGCAGCCAGGATAACGCTATCGTAATGGATGATTTCCGTGTTCTTAATGAAGATGGTCTTCGTTACGATGACGAATTTGTAAAACATAAAATATTAGATGCGATTGGCGATTTATTCCTTTTAGGCCATAGCTTGATTGGCGCCTTCTCGGGTTATAAATCTGGCCACGCGCTGAATAATAAATTGATTCGTACCTTAATGGCGGACGAAACTGCATGGGAATTAGCAACATATGAAGATGCTAATGCAGCGCCAATTTCTTACATCATGAACCCAGCGCTATCAGTTTAGCGCTGGAGTTTATATGTGTTGAGGAAAATTAAGGATTGAATTCTAAACAATAATTGTAGTAATTTTATCAGTTTGTTAGACAAGAAAGTCGGAATAACAGAAACGCCAGGGAGAAACTGGCGTTTGCTGGTTAAGAATAAAAAAAAATTAATATCTCAGGTAGCAGTTTTTCCATTCGGATCTATTCTGATCTGGATATTTGCTAATCCTAGAAAACCAGCTTTTCTGAGTTGAGTGAGTAACTCGGAAGATTGATACCGAAGTCGGGTAGCCCACACGGGGCTGTCAGCAGTAATAACCAGACTGGTTTTATTGTATTCGGAGACAGTGCAGTGTTTCTGCAATTCTTCGGGTAAGTGCTGATGAATACTATCGGTAATGGATTTCAGGGAGTTAGCTTTATTAAGCAGCTCTTTCAACACACTTTCAGGTGAGTTGAGCACATCAGCCACGGATTTGGCTCGGAAAGGACGCTTCATAAGCTCAATATTTCTGGGCTAAGTTAAGAGTTAGCATCTATTGTATGCTGACGGGGTAGAATTGTCATCTTACAAGCTTGCTTGTAAGTGATATAACGAACGTGGGTGAGTATGCGCATAACCATTATTAAAAGTGATCAAAAAGGAATTAAGGCATTGGAATTTGGACGTTCTAAATTAGTGGTATTCAGTCTACTTGGTGCTGTTGCATTAACGGCAGTAGTAGCTTTGACCCATTTCGCAACCCGTTGGTCCTTGCAGCAGGATCTTGTCAGTGAAGCGGCCATTAAAAAATGGCAACAGGAACTTATTTCTCAAAAAGAGCAGTTAGAAGTAGCCAAGCGTACTTCAGAAAGCCAAATTCAGGCTCTTGCCACTCGATTAGCAACTATGCAGGCTTACTTGTTACGGCTTGATGCAGCCGGTGCGCGATTAGTTGCTACCGCTGGCATTGAAGATGAGTTTGGCTTTGGTGCTGACCCTGCAATCGGTGGCCCCAGCGAAGATGTGACCGCAACAACCTCAAGCTACAATGATGTAGTGGTTTTCCTGGATCAGCTGGAAAGCGACATAAACGCCAAAGAACAGGAGTTGTCCGCGCTTGAGTCTTTGATTCTTGATAAAGAGATTAATACCGAACAACAGATCTCTGGTCGTCCAATTACTTCAGGCTGGTTATCTTCTCCTTATGGCTATCGTGCCGATCCTTTTACGGGTAAACGTGCATGGCACTCAGGCATTGACTTTTCGTCGCTTGAAGGATCTGACGTTATCGCAACTGCTGCCGGTGTGGTGACCACTGTGGATCGCAAGCCCGGCTATGGTGTTTTTGTTGAAGTCAGTCATGGTGGCGGTTATACCACCCGCTATGGTCACAACAAGAGCGTGTTGGTAAAAAAAGGCGATATCGTTAAAAAGGGTCAGGTCATCGCCACGGTGGGAAGTACAGGCCGTTCCACAGGCCCACACGTTCACTATGAAATCACCAAGAACGGTAAAAAGCTCAACCCATACAAATACCTGAAACATTAATCTGGTATAAACAGTTCTTAGAAGCCCCGTTTTGGGGCTTTTGCTTTAATGGTCTTGTAAAAACCAGCAACAACATTGAAATGCCTGCCTGATGCCCCCATTAGTTGAAAATACTGCTCGAAAAGCCCGCTCAGACGTTTACAGCGACCAGAATATGGGTACAATCGAGTGCTTCAAAGATTAATTATCGGCTATGGGTTAGCAATTAAGGCGCTTTTGACCCTTAAATCCATAACTGCATTCCATAGTTAATACAACATAGACACAAGAAAGAACAATATGAGTTTCTTAAACAAAATTTTCGGAAGTCGTAACGAGCGAACCCTTAAAAAATTACGTAAAACCGTTGAGCTGATAAATAAATTAGAGCCTGAGATGGAGGCTTTGTCTGACGAGCAGCTCAAGGCCAAAACAACTGAATACAAGGAGCGTCTGGAAAAAGGCGAATCTTTGGAGCAGATACTTCCGGAAGCTTTTGCCACAGTGCGCGAGGCCAGTAAACGTACCTTGGGCTTGCGCCACTTTGATGTGCAGTTGATTGGCGGCATGGTCTTGCATAGCGGTAAAGTCGCAGAAATGCGTACCGGTGAGGGTAAAACCTTAGTTGCGACTCTTCCTGTTTATCTGAATGCATTATCAGGTTTGGGTGTTCACGTCATTACCGTCAATGATTATCTGGCGCAACGTGATGCTAACTGGATGAAGCCGGTTTATAACTTCCTGGGAATGGACGTGGGAGTGATTCTTTCCGGTCAGTCGCATGAAGAAAAGCAACAGGCTTACGCTGCCGACATTACTTACGGTACCAACAACGAATACGGTTTTGATTATCTGCGCGATAACATGGCGTTCCAAAAAGAACACCGAGTTCAGCGTGAATTGAATTTCGCTGTTATTGACGAAGTTGACTCGATTTTGATTGATGAGGCCCGTACCCCGTTAATTATTTCCGGGCCAACCGAAGACAGCTCAGAAATGTATCGCGCTATTGATAAATTGATTCCGAAATTGGAAGAGCAGGATCATGAATCAGAAGAAGGTGAACAGGACACGGGTGATTACACTGTTGATGAAAAATCCAAACAGGCTCACCTGACGGAAAAAGGTCAGGAGTATATTGAGGAGTTACTTCGTCAGAACGGTCTTCTACCTGCCGAGCAAAGTCTTTATAGCCCCGCCAGTATTGCTTTATTGCACCATGTGAATGCAGCACTTCGCGCCCATAAGCTCTTCAAAAAAGATGTCGATTATGTGGTTAAAGATGGCCAGGTAGTTATTGTCGATGAGCATACAGGTCGTACTATGCCGGGGCGTCGTTGGTCAGATGGCCTGCATCAGGCGATTGAAGCCAAAGAGCGTGTAGAGATTCAAAATGAAAACCAGACGCTGGCTTCTATTACCTTCCAGAATTATTTCCGCTTATACAATAAACTTTCTGGTATGACGGGTACTGCCGATACCGAAGCCACCGAGTTACACATGATTTACGGTCTGGATGTTGTAGTTATACCTACCAACAAGCCAATGCTTCGTGATGATAAAGGCGATTTGATTTACCTGACCAAACAGGAAAAGTATGCTGCCATTATTGAAGAAATCAAAGAGCTGCAGGCTAAAGGTCAACCAGTGCTGGTGGGTACCGTTTCGATTGAGTCTTCGGAGCTGATTTCGAAAGAATTAAAGAAAGCAAAAATTAAACACCAGGTTCTGAACGCCAAATTCCATGCTAAAGAAGCGGATATCATTGCTCAGGCTGGACGTCCGGGAACTGTGACCATCGCAACCAATATGGCGGGTCGTGGTACCGACATTGTTCTTGGTGGTAACTTGCAGGCAGATATTGATGCTCTGGGCGAAAACCCAACAGCAGATCAGATTGCGAAAGCCAAAGAGGAATGGGAAAAGCGTCATCAGGCGGTGCTTGATGCTGGCGGTTTAGCAATTATCGGTACAGAGCGTCACGAATCTCGTCGTATCGATAACCAGTTACGTGGTCGTGCTGGCCGTCAGGGTGATCCAGGTTTAAGTCGTTTCTACCTGTCTCTTGAAGATGACCTGATGCGTATTTTTGCCTCCGAGCGTTTAGGCATGATGATGCAGCGCCTGGGCTGGGATGAAGGCGAAGCCCTTGAACACAAGATGGTTTCGCGAGCGATTGAAAATGCGCAGCGTAAAGTTGAGCAGCGTAACTTTGATATTCGTAAAAACCTGCTTGAGTATGACGATGTTGCTAATGATCAGCGTCGAGTCATCTATGAGCAGCGTAACGATTTAATGGAGTTGGATGATATTTCCGACACTATTGCAGATTTGCGCGATGACGTAGTCTATAGCGTCATCAGTGAATACATTCCGCCACAATCGATTGAAGATATGTGGGATGTAAAGGGGCTTGAGCAGCGCCTTGAGCAGGACTTTGATATTGAGCTGCCGCTACAGCAATGGCTGGATGAGGATGACAAGCTGGCCGAAGAAGGTCTGCGTCAACGCATTCACGAAGCAGTTGAAAAGGCATATCAAGAGAAAGAAGCTCAATTACCCGATCCAATGTTGATGCGTAAGCTTGAAAAGCAGGTCATGTTGCAAGAGCTGGATCGCCACTGGAAAGAACATCTTGCCAACATGGATCATCTACGTCAGGGTATCTGGATGCGTAGTCATGCACAGAAGAATCCAAAACAGGAATATAAGCGCGAAGCATTTGACCTCTTTTCGGGTATGCTGGATAACCTCAAGCATGATGTGGTCACGTTATTAGCAAAAGTCCGCTTCAGAATGCCGGAAGAAGAAGTGGAAGCCATGAAACGCAAAGAAGTGAATCAGGCTGGCATGCAGGCGCAGCACGATTCGGCTTCGGCATTGCCGCAAAGTGAAACGGCTCGTCAGGCAGAAACTTTTGTTCGTGAACAACCTAAAGTAGGTCGTAATGAACCTTGCCCATGCGGTTCAGGCAAGAAGTTCAAGCAATGTCACGGTAAGATCGAATCGTAAGTTAGTTTATGAGTAATATCATTCGGGTCGCGGTTGCTGTCATTCAGCGCTGCGACCGAATTTTAATTGCCAAACGTCCGCAGCATTTGCACAAAGGTGGTTACTGGGAGTTCCCTGGCGGCAAACAGGAAGACAATGAGCCAATCGAGCAGGCGTTAATCCGCGAATGTTTCGAAGAGCTGGCGATTATCCCCACCAAGTTTTTTCCATTAATCCAGATTGAACACAACTATCCCGAAAAGTCGGTTTTGCTGGATGTCTGGACTGTTACGGATTACATGGGGGTGCCGAAAGGTGTTGAAGGGCAACCACTTCTCTGGTGCCCAGCCAGTCAGCTAGATGAGTTTCAATTCCCCGAAGCCAACCTGGCGATTGTCGAGGCCATTAAAAACTAAACTAATCTTGATTGCGGCTCAGTTGATCGACAATCTCTGGATCAAGTGGTTTACCAGCGATTCGATGACCTTCGCTTGCCCATTCGCCCAGATCAATCAGCTTGCAGCGCTGGCTACAAAACGGCTTAAACTCATTATCATCTTTCCACGCCACAGCCTTTTCGCAGGTCGGACACTTTACAATTAATGCTTTACTCATAACGCCTGTACATATTCAATAGAGTTAATTGGCGCTATTATAACGGAAAATAGCTTTTGTAGGTGGTATAAGTCGAATCCATTACCCGGCAATAAACACAATCGTAGGTTGGATAAGCCCAATGGGTGCCATCCAACAAAAATGTAGGGACAAGTCACGACATGTCCGTACAAAATAAACAAATCAAAAGAAGAGATACTGTGCCGCATCCTTTTTACATCAATCTGACAACAGGCCTGATTCAACCGGCTCGTTTCGTGCCGACCGAACACTGCGATGAGCGTGAAGATCCCAGCGATATCAGCCTGCTGGTCATCCACAACATTAGCCTGCCGCCTAAGCAGTTCGGTGGGCCTTATATCGACCAGCTGTTCACAGGCTCGCTTAACCCTTCCGAGCATCCCTATTTTGAAGACATCGCAGCATTGCGTGTATCCAGTCATTTATTGATTAGACGCAATGGCGAGCTGGTGCAGTATGTACCGTTTCAAAAGCGAGCCTGGCATGCCGGTGTTTCCAGTTTCGAGGGTAGGGACAAGTGCAACGACTTTTCGATAGGCATTGAGCTTGAAGGTGCTGACGATATTCCCTATGAGGAAGCTCAGTACCAGGTGCTGGCCAGTGTTTCGAAAGTCATTTTAAAAGCCTACCCACAGATTACGCTAGAGCGAATAACCGGCCATTCCGATATAGCGCCAGGGCGTAAAACCGACCCTGGCCCTGCTTTTGACTGGAATTACTATCGACAGTTACTGCTGGATAAATCAGCTGGCTGAAAAAGCACTTTGAGTCATCCCACTTAATCCGTAAAATACGGGCACCAATCAATACTTGAAGATGTGTCAATTTCATCTCGCCAAAACGAAGCGTACAGGAAGCCCCATGATCGAAACGCCATACCAGCAGCAGCTAGCAACCGAAATTCCCCAGCAGGTCAACCTTGCTCTTAAGGAAGATCTGGGTGGTACCAGAGGAAAGGACGTCACAGCAGAACTTATCAGTGAAGATAAAACTGCAACCGGTAAATTGATCACTCGCGAGGATGCCGTTGTGTGTGGCATAGACTGGTTTAATGCGGTGTTTCATAAGCTGGATCCAAGTATCGAGATTGAGTGGTTCTGTCAGGATGGTGACAAAGTTCGCGCCCATGACAAGTTATGCGAGCTACGAGGTAATGCCAGAAAGATCCTCACTGGTGAGCGAACTGCCATGAATTTCCTGCAAACGCTATCGGGTACAGCGACCACTACCGCCCGTTACGCTGCTGAATTAAAAGGTACCTCATGCAAGTTGCTGGATACACGTAAAACCATTCCCATGTTGCGCCTTGCACAAAAGTACGCCGTCTACTGTGGCGGTGGGCGAAACCATCGTATCGGTCTGTTTGACGCCTTCTTGATTAAAGAAAACCATATCATTTCGGCAGGCTCCATCGAAAAGGCCGTAAAGAAAGCTCGTCAGTTGCATCCTGATATCATGGTCGAAGTGGAGGTCGAAACCTTTGCCCAGCTGGATCAGGCGCTGGATGCTGGAGCCGATGTGATCATGCTCGACAATTTCTCCATCGACGATATGCGCACCGGCGTAGCCATTAATCAGGTTCATTCCCACACCGCCAAAATCGAAGCCTCCGGCAACGTCAGCCTCGAAACTTTGCGCGATATTGCTGATACTGGTGTCGACTTTATCTCGGTAGGCGCCCTCACCAAACATATCCAGGCCGTCGACCTCTCGCTAAGACTGGAGTTATAACCGACAGTTATTACAGTAGAAAAAGCTAATATGGTAGGCTAGCATTCGTCACACTTAAGGTGTGACCTAACAAAATAAGGTAGGCTGGTGATGTACCCGAGGGGCAGACCCAACCTACAAAAGAATCGCAAGATACTGAATCAAGAATAATCAAAACCAAACATCCATATAGCAACCAACCATGAAAAAAGGCTACGTCTATATACTGACTAACCCCAGAAAAACAGTGTTCTATACAGGAATAACCTATAACCTTGGCAAACAGGTATTTGAACACAAAAACAGAATCGCTGAAGGATTTACTCGTAGGTACAATTGCAATGAGCTGGTCTATTACGAAATTACTGACTCACTTGAAAAAGCAAAAGCAAGGGAGCAAGAAATTAAATCAGAATGCCGACTCGGCAAAGAAGAGCTGATAGAACGCTTTAATCCAGAATGGAAAGATCTTTCAAGCGATTTGCTAGCAATTAAAAAGCGCTAGCTCCTGTAGGTTGGATAAGTCGCGTGGCGACGCCATCCAACGAAAGTGTAGGGACAAGTCATGACTTGTCCCTACAAAAAGCCCAGCGAATAACCATAGGTTGGATAACCGCGAATACTGCAAGCTAATATCGGCAATATAATTCGGTTAAATTGTTGGTCGACGGCCCGAAAATGGCCTTATGCAACCCAAAAGATTATCTACAAACAGTTACAAAGCTGACAAAATTTGTCACTTTTTCCTTTGCTTGGTCAAAAAAACAACACTTTGTATGCTTTTTGAAAAGCAAATTCGCATATAACTGTGACGTAACTCATTGTTTTTGCTCAGTGTCAGGAAATTTAACTATAAGCTGTTGCTATTCATGACACGCAAAGGATATATTTGTTTACAGATTTGTTCACACAGGGAAGCGCTACTTACATTCCGTAATGGCCCGTGTAGTTTTGATCAGATTATACGGAATTCTCTGTGAACAGATTTGAACTTAAACAATTTGCAAATTCTTTATAAAGAATAGGAGAGAGTCTTATGCAAACTAAAAAACAAGCGGGTTTCACCCTTATCGAATTAATGATCGTTGTAGCGATTATTGGTATCTTGGCAGCAGTAGCTATTCCAGCTTACCAAGATTACACTGTACGTTCACGTGTATCAGAAGCATTTTCTTTGGCTTCTGGAACTAAAACTTTGGTAGCAGAAAATGCAGCTGCAGGTGAGCCACTATGTCAAGGTTTTGTGAATCCAATTGCTTCCGGCGCAACTGATAATGTTTCAGCAGTAGCTTGTGATGGAACAAATGGTAATATAACAATGACTATGACGGCTGCTTCTGGTGGTGCAGGTACAGTTGTAGTATTACAGCCCCAATCTGGCGGTGCGGCTTTAACATCTGGAACAATTCCTCCAGAAGGCTTAACTTGGCAGTGTAATGCGGCTGCTGGTACAACTGTGGCTGCAAAATATTTACCTACAAACTGTAGATAATAATTTGTACTCAAAAAAACGGGCCTTTCGGCCTAATGCCGTTCACTTAAGCGAGTGAGCGGCATATTGTTTAACTGGGTATCTGTTT